>NZ_LJOU01000011.1:0-73798 GCF_001672085.1 Anabaena sp. AL93
GGAGGTAGGGGGGGTAGGGGAGGGAAGAACAGAAGTTTTTTCCGATCATTACTCGTCAAAATAAATTTGACGAACTACTGACGAACTACTAATGTTAAGTTGCCAGTTAGGTAAATCGTCAGAATCAGGATATACTCAAAACGGTTGGAACCTGGACTTTTGTAAAATCACGAAAAACCTAGATTTGTAGGGGTAAAGCAAGAGCTTCATTGGTGTCAACTTAAGCTCAAATCCCTACCACATCTCGTTCCTAGTCTCTGACTAGGAATGCAGTTGATGAGGCTCTGCCTCTAATATTATTGAAGGCAGAGCCTTCTAGAATTCATTCCCAGTCAGAGACTGGGAATGAGATGACTTGAGTTCTTTGCGGCATAGAGGTTTTACGTTAAGTTGACACCAATGGGGAACAGGGAACTCTTAACTGGGAACAGGAAGAGAGTTTTGAGTGATTTTACTTTTCTTCACATACCTTTAAATTTTTCTGTTCACCTACTTAGTTTCGTTAAGATAACAGAATTGCCACAAGAGGAACACGGTAGCGTTGGGAGCTTCGCGTCTTCAGACCGCAGGGGAAAACGCACACGGGCGAATTGATTGCCTTCAATATTCGTGATACAATTAAATCGTCACTAA
Source organism: Anabaena sp. AL93 (assembly GCF_001672085.1). NCBI lineage: Bacteria > Bacillati > Cyanobacteriota > Cyanophyceae > Nostocales > Nostocaceae > Anabaena > Anabaena sp. AL93. Next base: position 634 of record NZ_LJOU01000011.1, read on the forward strand.
AGACATAAAAAGCTACCGGGGGACTCTCGGAAAGTTACGCTTGTCAGTTCGGCTTCGCTCACCGCAAGCAGATATGATTTTGCCAGTAATGGCAAACAGGATCAGGGCAAGAACCGTACATCTAAGGTAATACCTGAAAAGCGGATATTATTCGAGCAGTTGTCTTTACAATTATTCGATTAAGAATCCCCGCGTCTTTAGACCGGGGAGTGTCAATTTATAGCTTTTCAAAAAATGACAAGGAACGGTATCGGTATTCGCACAGCGCAAGTCCGTTCTGAGCGGCTTACGGGTCAAATTCACGTCTATGATGGTATTGGGAAAGGTAAGTCCCAAGCGGCTTTAGGGGTGGTTTTGCGCTCTATTGGGTTGGGAATCAATACACCTAGTGATTCTAGCCGGGTTTTATTGTTGCGGTTTTTGAAAGGGCCAGAACGGGATTATGATGAGGATGGAGCGATCGCCGCATTACAGCGCGGGTTTCCCCATTTAATTGATCAGGTTCGCACCGGAAGAGCCGAATTTTTCGGTCATGATCAAATTACAGCTTTTGATCGAACAGAGGCTGCAAGGGGTTGGGATGTAGCCAAAGGGGCGATCGCTTCGGGGTTGTATTCAGTAGTTGTCCTGGATGAAATTAACCCGGTTTTGGATTTGGGTTTGCTGTCAGTGGATGAGGTAGTAAAGACTTTAAAATCTAAACCCCAAGAACTGGAAATCATTACGACTGGACGCGCAGCACCGCCACAATTATTGGATATTGCGGATTTGCATTCGGAAATGAAACCCCATCACCACCCCACAGCCGCAGAACTTTTCATTGAAGGCATTGAAATTTATACAGGTGCAGGTAAGGGTAAATCTACCAGTGCTTTAGGTAAAGCTTTACAAGCAATTGGTAGAGGCATCAATCATCCTGGTTCTACTCGTGTATTAATTATGCAGTGGCTCAAAGGCGGTAGTGGTTATACTGAAGACGCAGCGATCGCCGCCTTACAACAATCCTATCCAGAAATTGTAGATCATCAACGCTGTGGACGGGATGCCATTGTTTGGCGGAATTCTCGTCAAGATTTAGACTATATAGAAGCGGAAAGAGGTTGGGAAATTGCCAAAATAGCGATCGCCTCTGGTGTCTATAAAACAATTATTCTTGATGAACTCAATCCCACTGTTGATTTAGAATTGTTACCCGTTGATCCCATTGTTCAAGCCCTGCTACGCAAACCTCGTGATACAGAAGTGATCATCACCGGGCGCTGTCAAAACCAACCCGCTTATTTTGATTTAGCTAGTATTCACTCTGAGGTTTACTGTCATAAACACTATGCAAATCAAGGCGTAGAATTGAAGCGTGGAGTTGATTTCTAAAGATACAGCGGTTTTCAGTTAGAGAACTCCACAAAAAAGATGAACTGCTTGCAGCAGCGCTAGTTCCCTCCGGGACGCTCTCGCGTTCGCTATCCAATCTTGTGGGATGGGCATCTTGCCCGTCCTTGTATTATTGGCAGGCTTTTCGGCCTGCACCACAAGAAATTTTGGGATATTTTTTTAATTGGAAGTCTCTTATATGAGTTACATCTTAGCCCCCTCTCGAAGAGCGGGGAGGGGTTTGGGGGTGGGGTCATTGGACTTCATAACATCGGTAAGTGCTGTATGGGCAGGGTTTTCCCGTCCTCATTTTCCTATTCCCTCTTTGTCCAATTAGCTTTGAAACCATCAAAAAGCTATCACTTTTCCCGATTCGAGACTATTCTTATCTCCTTCTGATTCTTCCTCCTGACTCCTGACTGGGCGCAGGCCCTGCGCCCCTACCTCCTGACTCCTAGCCCTCAATTTATTAATAGTAAATTTACAAAATTAAATAAATATCTGTATTCTCAATGAACCCCAAATATCCTATACTGAATCTTACCTATAAATAACTAAACCCCCATTTCTGTACTTCTGAAATCCCTGAAAATTATGGCGATTATCTCCTCCAAAAAACAGCCTCCAGAACCCAACGGAGAACCCAAAAAGCAACGGGAATCAGCCAAAGTACCCCCCGCAGAAAATCTGTTGCAATCAGAAGCTGCCATTAATGAACAAGGGAAACCAGAAGAAAGTATTCGTCCCCAGCGCTTTGCTGATTACATCGGCCAAAAGGATTTAAAGGATGTCTTAGATATAGCCATTAAAGCCGCTAAATCTAGGAACGAAGTCATGGATCATTTGCTGTTGTATGGACCACCAGGTTTAGGTAAAACCACAATGGCGATGATTTTAGCCTCAGAAATGGGGGTAAGTTGCAAAATTACCAGCGCCCCAGCTTTAGAACGACCACGAGATATCGTGGGGTTATTGGTGAACCTGAAACCAGGAGATGTGTTATTTATAGATGAAATTCATCGTTTATCACGGATGACAGAGGAAATTCTCTATCCAGCAATGGAAGATTGTCGCCTAGATATTACAGTAGGTAAGGGTTCTAGTGCCAGAATTAGAAGTATACCTTTGTCTAAATTTACCCTAGTCGGGGCAACAACCCGCGTCGGAGCTTTAACTTCCCCATTGCGCGATCGCTTTGGCTTAATTCAAAAGTTGCGTTTTTATGAAGTTGCTGAACTTACTCAAATTGTGGTTCGCACTGCCGAATTATTACAAACTTCAGTTAATTTAGACGGGGCTACAGAAATAGCCAAACGTTCACGAGGAACACCAAGAATAGCTAATAGACTACTAAAAAGAGTTCGTGATTATGCAGAAGTAAAATCTTTTATAGAAATAAATGAAACTGTAGCAGCGGAAGCATTGCAGCTATTCCAAGTTGATCCTTGCGGTTTAGATTGGACAGATAGAAAAATGCTCAGTGTGATTATTGAAAACTTTAATGGTGGTCCAGTCGGTTTAGAAACCATCGCTGCTACCACTGGGGAAGACACCCAAACCATTGAAGAAGTTTATGAACCATATTTAATGCAAATAGGTTATTTAAGTCGGACACCCAGGGGGAGAATAGCCACTAAAGCAGCCTATCAACACATGGGTTTTAAACCCCCTAATGAGCAGTTATCATTACTGTAGCCTAAGATCCCCGACTTCTCTAAGAAGTCGGGGATCTAGAGAAGTCGGGGATCTGAAAAGAATAAAAATACTGATTTAGTCTAAACTCCAGTTGCTACTGGCTGTTGATTGGTAACAGGAGCAAAAATATCTTCGTAACTTGGGAAAATTTCAAATACTGAATCAAGCTGGGTAAGTTCCAAAATCAACTTAACTGGAGCTTTAACATTGCAGAGAACCAACCGACAACCAATTTGACGCGCTGTGGTAAGTCCCTTGACAAGTGGGACCAATCCAGAACTATCCATGAAATCTACATTTGCTAAATCTATAACCCAGAGTTGGTGATGCTGAGGTTCAATAGCAGCCATCTGTTCGCTCAAGACTGTACCACTATCCAGGTCTATACTACCTTGGGGTTTGAACAAAATCACTTGGCGTTCTTGTGTAAGAGTCATAAATTTAACTGAGTATTTAAAACACAAAAGAAAGGGCAAACTGACATCCATACTGTTTATAATTCAACCGCATAATGACTGTTTTCGCAAAGTTTATGAGAATTAACAGCCGGACAGTTGAGAAAAAATTTTCCAGTATTTATGCCGTATAATTTGTTGATATGTTTTTTTAGTATAAGCATAAATTACCACTAATTTCGGTAACGAACTTATCATTATCTCAAATTATCTATAGCAATCCGGTTTGATTGGTCATTGGTCATTGGTCATTGGTCATTGGTGAAAAATATTCTTCTTTCTTCTTTCTTCTTTCTTCTTCCCCCTGAACTCCTGATAGCGCAGCGTGGCGTTAGCCATACTCCTGACTCCTGACTCCTGAACTCCTGACTCCTGACTCCTGATAGCGCAGCGTGGCGTTAGCCATACTCCTGACTCCTAACTCCTCCTATTGCGGTTTGATTGACACCCTAGCCAAAAGCAAGCAAAGATATGGTAAAGGTAAAAATTTGTAAACTCGGTGGTGCTGGATGTCTTTTGAGCTACTTTCACTAGAAAACATCCAAGAAATTGCTCATAATTATGGTTATTTAGCAATTTTTTTGGGAATATTGCTAGAAAATTTGGGCATTCCTCTTCCTGGCGAAACCGTAACAATTGTTGGTGGTTTCCTTGCTGGTAGTAATGAATTAAATTACTGGCTGGTTCTCGGTAACGCTGTGGGGGGTGCTGTAATTGGTGGCAATTGCGGCTATTGGATTGGTAGAGTTGGTGGTTGGCCTTTTCTGCTGCAAGTTGGCAAGATTTTCCGCATTTCCGAAGTCCGACTGCTGAGTATTAAAGAGCAATTTACGGAAAACGCTGGTAAGGCTGTATTTTTTGGTCGCTTTTTTGCCTTATTGCGGATTTTTGCTTCACCACTTGCAGGTATAGCGGAAATGCCCTTTGGCAAATTCCTGATTTATAACTTAGCTGGAGCGACTGCTTGGGGTAGCGTCATGGTGACATTAGCTTTTTTCGCGGGAAGAATTATTTCCCTAGAACAATTGGTAGCCTGGGTAAGTAAATTTGCAATTTTGGCGTTACTTATTTTAGTTGCTGTGATTGCTGTACCAATTTGGTTAGAGTCCCGCGAAGTGAAACAGCAAACTGAAGAATAGGTAAGAGGTAGGGGCGCAGGGCCTGCGCCCATTCAGAAGTATGGCTAACACCACGCTTCGCTATCAGGAGTATGGCTAACGCCACGCTGCGCTATCAGGAGTTCAGGAGGAAGAAATTTCTCCCCCTACCCTTTACTTGTTGCCCTGCGCCCAAATGCGGGTAGGTAGTCCCCAAACGTAGATAAAGCCTTCTGCGGCTTTGTGATCGAATTGATCTTCTGCGCCGTAGGTGGCTAAATCGGGGGTGTAAAGAGTATTGTCACTCCAGCGCCCAACTATGACGGCGTTACCTTTGAAAAGTTTTAACCGCACTACACCGGAAACTCTTTCTTGTGTTTGTTGAATAAAGGCATCTAATGCTGCTTTGAGTGGACTATACCAAAGTCCGTTGTATACAATTTTGGTATAGGTTTCTTCTATGCCTCGTTTGTACTGAGTGACATCTGCTGTTAAGGTGAGGCTTTCTAAGTCACGGTGGGCGTTAATCAAAACTATCATGGCTGGTGATTCGTAGATTTCCCGTGATTTGATGCCTACTAAGCGGTTTTCAATCATGTCAATCCGCCCAATACCATGATTTCCCACGATTTTATTGAGTTGTTCAATTAACTCAACAGGCTCTTTTGATGTGCCATTGATAGTGGTAGGAAGCCCTTTTTGGAAACCAATTTCTAGATATTCCGGTTCATTGGGAGTATCAGCTATGGCTTTGGTCATTTCATAAATTTCTTCCGGTGGCTCGTTTGCTGGGTCTTCCAATGTACCAGCTTCAATACTGCGACCTAGCAAGTTTTTATCTATACTAAAAGGAGAGGATTTTTTCACGGGTGCAGGAATACCAAATTTCTCACCATAGGCGATGGTTTCCTCCCGACTCATACCCCATTCTCTGGCTGGCGCTAGAATTTTCAGGTTAGGGTTGAGGGCTGTACAGGAAACATCAAAGCGTACTTGGTCGTTACCTTTACCTGTACAACCGTGAGCGATCGCATCCGCACCATATTTTGCAGCCGCCTCTACCAGTATCTTAGCAATCAAGGGACGAGCCAGGGCTGTACCAAGAGGATAGCGGTTTTCATAGAGCGCATTGGCTTGAATCGCCGGAAATGCGTAGTCTTTAACAAATATATCCTTAACATCCGCTACCAAGGATTCACTTGCACCGGATTTAAGAGCTTTTTCTCGAACTGGTTCTAATTCATCTCCCTGACCTAAATCTGCTGCTAGGGTAATTATCTCCTCTACTCCCCACTCTTGCTTGAGATAGGGAATGCAAACAGAAGTATCAACTCCACCAGAATATGCTAGAACAACCTTTTTAGCGCGACCCATGAATTTCTCCACTTAGGAAAACAAAGAATGAGTCATTATTATATCTGACTTGCCTAGCGGATATTTTTTTATGCAACCGTGACTTTGCTATATTTGTTTTACCCTAAATATGGGTAATAGTTTTTTGGGTGCAACTGTGTTTTTTAGTATTGTCATTCCTACATATAATCGGTTACCAATTTTGGAAAAGTGCCTCCGCGCTTTGGAGAGTCAGGAGTTTAGCAATAAAACTTATATAGAAGACTATGAAGTTGTGTTAGTAGATGATGGTTCTACTGATGGTACTTTAAATTGGTTAGCATTACATAAAGATGAGTTTCCCCACGTCCGCTGTTTTGAACAAAATCATGCAGGTCCAGCAGCAGCGCGAAATTTAGGGGTGGAAAAAGCGCAAGGTGACACAATTATTTTTATTGATAGTGATTTAGTGGTTTTGTCTAATTTCCTCCAAGCTCATACAAATGCTTTGGTACAGGGAAGGGAGAAATTAAGGAGCGATACCTCCGGTACACAATGCGATCGCTTTTTTACTTATGGTGCTGTAATTAATACTTGTAACTTCGCCAATCCTACGGCTGAACCTTATAAAATTACAGATTTTTCTGCTGCTTTCTTTGCTACGGGTAACGTGGCTATTCCCAAACATTGGTTAGAAGAGGCTGGGTTATTTGATAATGGTTTTCAACTTTATGGTTGGGAAGATTTAGAATTAGGTGTTAGGTTAAAAAACTTGGGTTTAAAATTAATTAAATGTCCTGAAGCTGTTGGGTATCACTGGCATCCACCATTTAGTTTACAGCAAATGCCTAAGTTAATTGATCAAGAAATTCAACGGGGACGCATGGGAGTTTTGTTTTATCAAAAACATCCTACTTGGGAAGTAAAAATGATGATTCAAATGACCTGGTTTCATCGTCTACTATGGGGGATTCTTTCTGTAAACGGATTATTGAATGAAAGAACTATGTCTCCGTTCTTACAATGGGTAATTAATATTGGTAAACCGCAATTGGCTTTGGAAATTGCCCGGATTTTCTTGAATTGGTATAATGTCAAGAGTGTTTATGCGGCTTATGCTGAAACAAAAAGTAAGTAAATCAAATTTATATACATCCTAGCTCATTAGGGTGGGCATTGCCCACCATGATCCATCATGTTAAATTAATAACCCTATTAATCATCGTGATCATCAAAAGGATCATCTAATTCCTGACTTGGAGGTCCAAAAGATGTATAAATTGCCATACCAGTAATAGCAACCAATGCCGAGCAAAAGGCAATTCCAAGCACCGTAGCGGGTTCTAAGTCCATAAATTTAGATACATATTATGAAAGCCATATTTATAGAATATTACAAAATTTAACTAATCGCACATTGTCCCAGAAGTCAGGAGTCAGGATTCCTAACTCCTTCCGTGAACAAGCAACCCCTCATCAAGAATCAATACCAGTAAAATTCTGAGTATTGCAAAGATTCATTGCCTTTTCTACTCCCTGTTTGAAACTAAATTCTCCACACTCAACAACAAAGTTTAAAACCTGAGACATAACTTTATTCTCAGCAGCGGAAAATCGTCCCAAAACATGAGAAACAGTATGAGAATTATCTCCATCTATTGCGCCCTTTGGTTTACCTATGCCAATTCGCAATCTGGGGAAATTTTGGGTATTTAGATGAGAAATAATGCTTTTCATGCCATTATGTCCACCCGCAGAACCGGATAAACGTAAGCGAGTTTTGCCCAAAGGTAAATCTAAATCATCATAAATTACTAATACTGATTCAGGCGGTATTTTGTACCAATTTGTCACAGCTTGAATAGCTTGTCCTGAAAGATTCATATAGGTTAAGGGTTTGAGCAAGCGGACTTTACCCTTACCTGCTGCATTCCCTTCACCAAACTCTCCTTGAAACTTGCGATTTTCAGCTAGAGAAATTTGCCAAGCACGAGCTAGGGTATCTATAGCTGCAAAGCCAATATTATGACGAGTTTGATCGTATTTAGGCTCTGGATTTCCCAGTCCAACAATTAGCTGGGGAATCACCAAAACCATTGGTTTTACTTCTTCATCTTTCATCCTTGTATATTTTCTGACTGGGTTTTTCCAGCTTCAATGTGTTTATGCTCTAATTCAGCGGTTGTTTGCACAGTTTCTTTTAATTGTTCAGATTCTTTTTTAAACTCGCTTTGAAATTCATTAGAGGCTTCTTGGAAACTGCGAATCGTTTTCCCCAAACTGCGCCCAATTTCTGGTAACTTCTTGGGTCCAAAGATTAATAATGCAACTACCATAATGACACCCATTTCTGGTAAACCGATACCAAATATATTCATTTTGCTCTCCTATAGACTGAAAAACCGCCACAACTACTCTACAGCTTTGGGATTTAGACTAATTTTATCGCTATTTTTAGGCATTTTTTTGCATAATAAAAAAACCCGGACAAGCCGGGTAGATGCTAATTGTCAGCTTGATGACTGGATAGCCATTAGCCGCCTAAACTGCGCCAATCAACAAGCACGTCCTGAATTAACAGAGACTTGTTATAAACTTGGAGAATAATTAGCAGAAATACCAAAAATAAACCCATAAACACACCCATTAAAGGTGTTGTTCCCCAACCTGGAGACACTTTACCATACTCAGCATTTAAGGGTCTGAGAATATCTCCTAACTTAGTCCGTTGTGCCATAGTTCACCTAAGAATTAGTTACCAAAGCTTTTTTAAATTTTTTCAGACATTCCCAAACCTTTACAGGCTGGGGATTCTTGGTTTAAACTTACCTATTTTCGATTGACCTAATCACAGGTTTAACAGTTCGCATTTACTCATGTCTTTGTCACGAATAATTACCCAAGCTTTTATCCAGTGGTGGATAAGTTCCCGGTTGTCTCACGGTACATGGATGAATCCAAAAGCTGTTCTTAAATTATCGCAGTTTGTGATCTTTGTTTAGCGATATTGCCGGAGGTTTTCGCCACATTTACAAAAATACATGATTTTCGGTGTGTTGATGCGGTTATAGAGGAATTAACGAACCGCAGAGGCGCAGAGTACACAGAGGGAAGAGTTAGAGAGAGAGGGCTATGCGTTTGATACCGTCTTTGAGGAGGGGAACGTTAAAGTTGATGAGGAGTCCTAAAGTGCGCTTGGTTATTTTGAGGTAGGAGAGAAGTTGAGCTTCGTGAATGGGGGCTAGGGTTTGCACAGCTTTTAATTCTACAACTAAACAGTCTGCAACTAAAAAATCTAATCTACCTCTACCTACATCATGTCCTTTATATGTCAAGCTTATTGACTTTTCAACCTCATGATGTATACCCCGAATCATAAATTCAACAACCAGTGCTTCCTTATACACTTCCTCCAAAAACCCAGGACCTAAAACCCGGTGTACCTCAATAGCAGCCCCAATAACCTCCCCTGTAAGCCAACTCATCTCCTCTCCTAACTCTCTTCCCTCTGCGTCCTCTGCGCCTCTGCGGTTCGTTTTCATCACATAATCCTTGCAAAAACAACTAATTACCAAATTAACCCAATTATCACCTCTACCAAACCTCTTACCTCCGTGTCCTCTGTGCCTCTATGGTTCGTATTCATTATAACTTCTTCTTACACACTGATAAGAAATGTGTACTGTGTTCTGAAGAAAAAGCCCGAAAATTAGCCTTTTCCATAAAATCCAAAAATCTTAGCCAAGACTCTTGTAATTTTAGAAAAAAGGGTTTATGATATTTCCATGAACCTTAGCCAAGGTTTTTGGAAAAAGCAATGTCAAAAATTATATACGATGTCATTCAACGCTTTGAGGTTGAAAACGGTGTTCCTCGTTTGGTTTCAACAAATATTCAGGTAATTGAAGGTGGGGAAGATTTGTTATCTTTAGCTATCAGTATGTTAGCTAAACTGGGTTTTTATGAGAAGTTTGAAGAGAAGCGAACATCTCAATATATAGGTTATCGAATTAAAAATCCTGGAAAAGGTTCTAAACGCTATCAGTTAATTTTCACACAGAGAAAAGATGGTTTATATATTTCTTTACCTCGTGATATATGGGAACCATATTTACTGTGTTTAAATATAACATATTATGAATGTAAATATCCTTTCATAGATCAATATTGGGTTTTACCAAGTAATTCAGACCTTTTTTTAGAAGAAATAGCTAATGAAGGATTCTGGACAAATGATCAAGTCATTGGTTATTTTAAAACCGTTGTTGATTATGAACCTCCTATAGGTTTTGAAGAAAGAGGAATCTGGGTACATTTAGAAGAAGATCAACTTTTTCCTTATACTTGGCAAACCAAAATTAAATTAAGAGAAGTTTTAGAAGAATTTATTTACCACTTTGCAAAAATATTAATGGAGAAAAACTAATGTCTGTAAAACCTAAAAGACTGGTTAATCCTTACGAAGAAAGAATGTTAGAGTTTCTCCAAACCTGCATAGATGAGAATTATAAAATTCATACACAGGTTAGCTTATGCTCATTTTGTGAATTAGGTAGCAGCCTTGATATTAAACTCAGAAACTTCTTCTTTAGCTCCAGTGTAGATGCTCTGATCACAAACAAAGACTATAAACCTTGTTTAGTTGTAGAATTTCAATCTACATATCATGATTCTCATGACGCAAGAGAGCGTGATAATAAAAAATTACATTTACTAACCTTAGCAGGAGTTCCCCTAATTTATTCAAGAATTAAAGACTTTGGATTATTACATCTTTACTATCAAAATGAAGAAGTAATATTTAATTTATTCACAGGCGAAAAACGCGAAAATGCCAAAGCCTTAATTAGAAACTATTGCGAACCATCTAATTTTTCTAACCTTCTAGCTATAGCATAGTAATTGCTAACTTACCCGCCTAGCACTGAAGTGCAAGGCTAATAACAAAAGTCGTCTCAAGACGACTGAAAAAAGAAAAGATTTGAGTCCGTTTTAACGGAGTTTGGCTATTAGCCTGGGGTTTCAACCCTAGACGGTTTGTGTAACCAACTACAAATCCTCCTTTCCCCATATCTTCACGATTTATCATCCCCCTCCCTCCAATCATCACCAAAATGCTACAATCTACACCATGCTAGGGGTGCTTGGGAAACCAAGCTGAGATCAAACCCTTAACACCTGAGTCTGGATAATACCAGCGGAGGGAAGCTGTTTATTTGAGGATTGTAATATGCGGACAGAATGGGTAGCCAAGCGACGTGGACAAGCTAACGTATCGCAAATGCACTACGCTCGTCAGGGTGTGATTACTGAAGAAATGGATTATGTAGCGAAGCGGGAAAAGCTGCCTGCTGAACTTATCCGCGCTGAAGTGGCACGGGGACGGATGATTATCCCTGCGAATATTAATCATACTAACTTAGAACCGATGGCCATTGGTATCGCTTCTAGTTGTAAAGTTAACGCCAATATCGGTGCTTCTCCCAACTCTTCTAACTTGCAGGAAGAAGTTGATAAACTCAACCTGGCGGTAAAATACGGTGCTGATACCGTGATGGATTTGTCCACAGGTGGCGGTAATTTAGATGAAATTCGTACCGCAATTATCAATGCTTCACCTGTTCCCATTGGTACAGTACCAGTTTACCAAGCTTTAGAAAGCGTTCACGGCACTATCGAAAATCTCACCGCTGACGATTTTCTCCACATCATCGAAAAACACGCCCAGCAAGGGGTAGACTATCAAACTATCCACGCGGGAATTTTGATTGAACATTTACCTTTAGTCAGAAACCGTCTGACAGGGATTGTTTCTCGTGGTGGCGGAATTTTGGCGCGGTGGATGTTGCATCACCACAAACAAAACCCCCTCTATACCCATTTTAACGACATCATTGAGATTTTCAAAAGATATGATGTTTCTTTCAGTTTGGGCGACTCCCTGCGCCCCGGATGTACCCATGATGCCTCAGATGAAGCCCAGTTGGCGGAACTGAAAACTCTGGGAAATCTCACCCGCAAAGCCTGGGAACATGATGTGCAAGTCATGGTGGAAGGTCCTGGTCACGTTCCTATGGATCAAATTGAATTCAATGTCCGTAAACAAATGGAAGAGTGTTCGGAAGCTCCTTTCTATGTTCTCGGTCCTTTGGTGACAGATATTGCCCCTGGTTATGATCATATTACCTCAGCTATTGGGGCAGCTATGGCGGGCTGGTATGGAACAGCAATGTTATGTTATGTGACACCTAAAGAACATTTAGGTTTACCTGATGCTGAAGATGTGCGGAATGGCTTAATTGCGTATAAAATTGCGGCTCATGCTGCGGATATTGCGAGACATCGCCCTGGTGCTAGAGATAGAGATGATGAACTTTCTAAAGCTCGCTATAATTTCGACTGGAATCGTCAATTTGAGTTATCTTTAGACCCCGAAAGAGCGAAGGAATATCACGACGAAACTTTACCAGCAGATATCTATAAAACTGCTGAGTTTTGTTCTATGTGTGGACCTAAATTCTGTCCAATGCAGACTAAGGTTGATGCTGATGCTTTGACAGAATTGGAGAAGTTTTTGGCGAAAGAACCTGTAGCTCAAGGTTAATTAGTGAACAACAAGATCCCCGACTTCTTGAAGAAGTCGGGGATCTAAAACCTTAGTTTTGGGAATAAAAATAAATCTAAAAGCCTTATCAAAATCGAGAAGAAAATCATGAAAATTCATCAATTGATATTCCAAGGATGTGCGCTAGTTATTCTGACTGCATTACCTTCTTTTGCAGAAACAAATAATAAGGTCATTTTAGTTCCGGGTGACAATCTTTTCCCTCTTAAATGTGAAACCATTAAGGGTAGTATTGATGCAAATGATAAGCTTGCTCCGCCGGGAACTCTTCATAATTCTGCGTCAAGATATGATTCATATAGCTTCAAGACTGACCCTGGAAATATTGTCTTTTTTGAACTTAGTAATACTAACCAGAACGATTCTAATTTTAATCCAAGACTTGAAACAATAGTGTTTAATAATGCGTCGAATTATTATAAATCAGGATTTGTATTAGGTCTAAATCCAAATAAAATACAGAAAGAAGCATGGTATTTTAGTCGGAAAGATACTAAAACCACAAATCGTAATTTGTATATTTCTTCTGCGACCTTTGGGAATTACAATTTAAGAATTGTATACGCTAGACCAAGCTCCAAGATTTATGAATCACAGATAGAGAAAGCTGTTGAAGATTCCTCAATTCTAGGTCAGCGCAAATTGTTATTAACGACATTAAAAACAAGAATGGGTCAAACACTAAATGATGATGAAAAAATACATCCCGTTGACATAAACGCTTTATGTAAAAATTAATATTTATATCATTCTTCCTTTGCGTCTTTGCTCATTTGCGTCTTTGCGCGAAACACAATTCATAAAATTTCTAATGTATGTCTGAGTGCTGCATCTACCAAAAACATTTCTGACCAAAAACCAATAACTTTATCTATTTCTGTATCTAAAACAGTTGCTAGATTATCTGTCATAATCACAGAATCAGTAATTAATCCTGTTTGTTTTCCTTCTGGTGTTCCTATATTCACAAATACTCTGCTAGGGTGTCCAGCACGAGAAACATTACTGGTAATCATAGCTATAATAGTTTGTGATAAACCAGTACCAATATTGTGAGATTGAACAACTAAAGCAGGACGACGTTTAGCAGTTTTCAAGTTTGAGTCTGGGAACAAAACCAGCACTACTGAACCACGATTATAAGGCATCGTAAACTTCCATCTCTGGTTGATCCCAATCTTGTGCAAAACATTGTAATCTAGCTCTTAATTTTGCGGCTTGTTCTTCATTAATTCCGCGAGATGACAAATCTACGGAAGCATTGGTATCGAGAAAAGTTACAATTACTCGCGCTGTATTTATGCCTGTTGGAGTTTCGGTTAGCTCAATTTTCCCGTCTTTGTAAATGCCTTCGATTGACTGTAACATTAGTTTAATTTTTGGGGTAAACTACTTTTAAAACTATGCTTTTGGTAGTAACATAATTATTATATAATATTTTTCATGTTTAGTGTGATTTTTGTACAAAACAAATGTGATTTTTAATACAATAAAATGACTCGACAATCTCACGATCAATTCGCTAAAGAATATCTAGAGGAATTATTAACACCTCTAGGAACAATTAAAAAAAGTGAAAAAGTTAAAAGTGAAGTTCAAGAAATTGATGTTTGGTTTGAACCATTTTCTTCTCAAACTCTGAAAAACTAGATTCCCGACTTCTTCAAGAAGTCGGGTATTTGAGAACATTAATATTAAAATGTAAAAATCTATGAGTGAACAAATTAAATTTCATCCAAAAATTTCTGAACCGATAAAATATCAATCTGTTTAAATGGGTGAAGAATAAGCAAATCTTCATCACCTGTAATAATACATTGAGCTTTGCCACTAACAGCTAATTCTAGGTATTTATTATCTTTAGGATCTCGACATTCACTGATTTGTTCAGTAATATTAATAAACTCGATAGTTTCTACTAAATTATCTATTAATTCCCTCCGTCTTTCTAAGGTAATATAACGGTTGAATTTTGGTCTTGATAAAACTTCTTGTAACTCGGCAAAAACAGCAGCACTTAACAAGATAATACCTACATCTTGAGCTTTATTTAATGCCTGACGTGGTTTACTTTGACTAAATAAAAATGCACTTACGAAAACATTTGTATCAAATACAAAGCGGCGTTTATTTATCATCTTGCAAAATAGATTCTAAAATTTCAGAAGTTAAACCATTAGCTTGTGCCTCTTGACTAGCTTTATCCATTGTGTTTCTAAGTTTTTGAAGTGCTTCTTTACTATTTTTTAATAAATTTGACTCCATAATTAATGCTAACTTTAGCTGAATTTGTTCCTGTTCTTCCTTAGTGCTGCGACGATAAGCTTCAGCAATATTTGATGGTACTTTGATGATTATTTCTTGTATCGTATTCATATTTTTACCATTTTTATTCTTCCTATTCGACAATTATAATCTAATTTTTGAATTGCTGCCGATTTTTGTGAATTAGTTTAACTTGTGGGGGTAAACCACTTTTCAAACTATGCTTTCGGTAGTATAATAATTATTATACAATATTTTTCATGTTTAGTGTAATTTTTGATATAATCAAATGACTCGACAATCCCATGATCAATTCGCTAAGGAATATCTAGAGGAATTATTAACACCTTTAGGAACAATTAAAAAAAGTGAAAAGGTTAAAAGTGAAGTTCAAGAAATTGATGTTTGGTTTGAACCATTTTCTGATCAAACTCAGGAAAATCTCCCTTTAGGTTTGTTAGGGAAGATGGCAAAAACTCAATGTTTATTTGAGCCTTTTCGCAATCCACCATCGGAAATAGAAATTCGCAGTTGTTTACTTAAATTATATGCTGTTCATGGCGATGTAGTTAGGAAAGCAAAACGCGAAAACAGAAATATTGCTGAATCAGAATTACCGATTTTATGGATTTTAACACCAACTTTTTCATCTCGGATGATTGCGGGTTTAGGTGCAACTGAAATTGTAGAAGATTGGGTTAAAGGTGTTTATTTTCTGCCGAATATTCTGAAAACAGCAATAGTTGTAATTCATCAATTACCAGAAAATGAGGATACATTATGGTTGAGAGTTTTGGGGAAAGGAGGAACACAAAAAAGAGCAGTTGAGGAGTTAACTGAGTTACCAGAAAATAACCCTTTTCGAGAAAATTTGTTAGAAATTTTAGCGGACTGGCGCAAGAATTTAGAATTGAGAGATAATTTAAGTAGGGAAGAAGAGGAAGTAATTATGAACTTATCACCAGCTTATTTACAACAAATAGAAGATTGGAAGCAAGAGGAACGATTTTCTTTGATAACTTCTCTTCTGGAAGGGCGTTTTGGTAGTTTAGATGCTGAGTTATCTGGTTTGGTGGAAAAGATTGCTAATATTCCTATTTCTGAACGCACTCAGTTACTTCTTTCTTTGGGTAATTTATCCCGTAAGGAATTGTTACAAAGATTGCGGAATGAGGAAATTTAGGGTAGTATATTTTTTGGCAGTTTGAGGATATTTCCCAAACTGCTGATTTTTGTTTGACAAGAACCAAGGGTTAGCACTACGGAGATTATGCAATGAGTTACGAGACGATGACAATTAAGCAAGTGATTGATAAAATTGACAATAATGAAATGTATCTACCTGCAATACCTGCAATACAAAGAAAATTTGTTTGGAAACAAGAGCAGATTGAGAAGTTATTTGATTCTATTCTACGTGGTTATCCTATTGGGACATTTCTTTTTTGGTTTTTAAATAGACCTGAAATTGATGAATATGTTTTTTATAAATTTCTTCAAAACTACCACGAAAGAGATAGGTATCTTAATGATAAAACACCATATCCTAAAATGAAAGATCAAATTATTGGAGTTTTAGATGGACAACAGCGATTAAGCTCAATATATCTAGCTTTACAAGGTACATATTGTGTTAAAAAACCATATACAAGAGGTAATAAGGATAGTGATTTTCCTGAGAAAACACTATTTATAAATCTTTTAAGTGAAGTGCATAATGATGAAGATAATGAGTTAAATTATTCTTTTCATTTTATTACTGATGAAGAATCCATAGAGCGTAACGAAAATAAACTTTGGTTTAGCGTTAGAGAAGTTCTCAAATGGACAAGAGACCCTCTTATTGATGAATGCTATGAAGAACTTCTTGCTGATAACGTTAAAAACGCAGACGTTACATCTAAGTTAAATGAAAGCTCAATTAGACTTAGAATTAAAGGGACACTCAGAAACCTTCATTCAAGAATTGTTAGCGAAAAATTAATAAACTATTTCAAGATAGAAGAACAGGACTTAGACAATATTTTAAAAATATTTATTCGTGTTAATAGTGGTGGAACTATATTGTCAAAAACAGACCTATTATTCTCTACTATTGTTGCAAATTGGGAGGATGGAAGAGATGAAATTGAAAAATTTATTGCCAGCATAAATAAAAAGGGTAATGGCTTTAGTTTTGACAACGACTTCGTAATGAGAAGTTGCTTAATGTTAACAGATTGCTCTGTTATTTTTAACGTTAGCAGTTTTAAGACTGAAAATGTTATAAAAATTAAAACGGATTGGAAAAAAATAAAAAAGGCAATATCTAAAACAGTTGATTTGCTTGTGGAGTATGGATTAAGCAAATTTACCCTTGCATCTCAAAATGTAATAATACCAATTTCTTATTACATAGTAAAAGGTGGTAATGTAAATTCACAAACGAAAAACGACATTAAAAAATTCTTATTCCATTCTTTACTTAAAAATGTATTTGGTAGTCAAGGAGATACAGTATTGACAAATCTCAGAGCTTCATTATCACAAAAAGATGAGTCAACAAATGATTATATTCTGAAAAGTAATGATTTTTCATTTGCAGAAATTTCAGCAACAAAACTACCATCAAATAGATCATTAAAAGTGACTGATGAAGATATAGAGGATTTTCTTGAATATACAAAAGGTAATTATGCGTTTCTAATTTTATCATTTTTATATCCAAATCTAAAATTTTCGCAGGTAGATTTTCATCAAGACCATATACATCCAGCATCACAGTTTACTGATGCTAAACTAAGAACAAATAATATTGAAGTTGAAAAACATAAAAATTTTCAGGAACTTAGAGATAAACTACCCAACTTGCAACTTATGGAAGGGAGAGAGAACAACAGCAAAAACGCTACACCGTTTAAAGATTGGCTTTTAAATCAACCAGATAAAGATAAATTTTTGACAGATAACTATATTGATATAAATCAAAGTCTTGAATTTAAAGATTTTGAAGATTTTTTTGAAAATAGAAGGAATAAGTTGAAAACTGCATTGCAAAATCTACTGAAATAGCAATTTTAAAATTTTACAGTACGATTGTGGTAGCGATCACTTATGGTAAAGATAGTGATCGCTTGTAATGTGATTTTAGGAAGTGCGATCGCTTATAGTGTGATTTTGGGGAGTGCGATCGCTTGTAGGATGATCTTGGGAGAGCGATCGCTTGTGGTGTGATTTTGGAGAGAGCGATCGCTTGTAGGATAATTTTGGGAATGCCATATCAAGCTCATGTTATAATATCTCCATATATAGGAAAAAAGCTATGACTGCTTTAGTACAAGAACTTCTGAATACATTCGACCGCTTGACAGACTTAGAACGGTTAGATTTGGTGTTAGAAATTTTAAAGCGGACAGTTGATTTAGATTTTTCTCCCTTATCTGATGAAGATTTAGTCATGAATGCTGAGGGACTTTTTCTTGATTTAGATGAGGAAGAAGCGGAGTATGAGTAGTCCTGAACGTGGAGAAGTTTGGCTAGTAGATTTAGGTTATGTGGCAAAAGTTAGACCATGTTTAGTAATTAGTATTCCTGCACTAGATCAAGATCGTGCATTAGCTACTCTCGTACCACACACAACCAGTTCACGTGGTTCAAGATTTGAGGCACAAATCAAAACTAATTTCCTTCGGGAAGGAGTATTTGATGTGCAAAATATCATCACAATTCCTCATGCAAAGCTTTTACGCAAATTGGGAAACATAACACCAGAACAAATGCTGGAATTAGAACAGGTGCTACTATTTTGGCTGGGATTTGACGAAAAAAACGTTCAAGATGATGATGAGTAGTCTGTGCAGCAAATTGATAATTTAGTGCTTGTGTGATTTTTGGGAGTGCGATAGCGAAGCGCACCGAAGGAATCGCTGTAAAATAAAGAGATAAAATAGAATCATCCCTATTCTTCCTATTCTTCCTATCAAAACGAGGTACAGATGACTTATTTAGAACTACATCAAAAAATTGAACAACAGATATCCCAACTACCACGAGAACAGCTTTCCTTAGTTAATGATTTTCTCGACTCTATTCAGGAAAAAAGCACCGTAAATCAACGCCCATTACGTCGTATTTCCCCCATCAAGCGAGGTAAAAAAGCAGGTGATTTACTACATTATGCTGGAACTTGGCATGGTGATGATCTTGAAGATTGTCTGCGTTTAGTTGAAGAAACCCGTTCCCAAACGCAGTTTTAATTTCTGTTACTATGTCTTATTTGCTCGATACTAATCACTGTAGCTACATTATTAATGGTAATCCTCAAGTTACCAATACCTTAAAATCTTAGTCATCGTTGTTTACTTAAATTATATGCCGTTCATGGTGATGTAGTTAGGAAAGCAAAACGCGAAAACAGAAATATTGCTGAATCAGAATTACCGATTTTATGGATTTTAACACCAACTTTTTCATCTCGGATGATTGCGGGTTTAGGTGCAAATGAAATTGTAGAAGATTGGGTTAAAGGTGTTTATTTTCTGCCGAATATTCTGAAAACAGCAATAGTTGTGATTCATCAATTACCAGAAAATGAGGATACATTATGGTTGAGAGTTTTAGGGAAAGGAGGAACACAAAAAAGAGCAGTTGAGGAGTTAACTGAGTTACCAGAAAATAACCCTTTTCGAGAGAATTTGTTAGAAATTTTAGCGGACTGGCGCAAGAATTTAGAATTGGGAGATAATTTAAGTAGGGAAGAAGAGGAAGTAATTATGAACTTATCACCGGTTTATTTACAACAAATAGAAGACTGGAAGCAAGAAGGAAAACAGGAAGGACAACTTTCTTTGATAACTTCTCTGCTAGAAGGGCGGTTTGGTAGTTTAGATGCTGAGTTATCTGGTGTGGTGGAAAAGATTGCTAAATTTCCTATTTCTGAACGTACTCAGTTACTTCTTGCTTTGGGTAATTTATCCCGTGAGGAGTTGTTGCAAAGATTGAGTAGTGAGGAAGTTTGAGGGGATTTATGAAACAACAAGACCCCCGATTTCTTCAAGAAGTCGGGGATCTAAAATCTAATTATGGGTTATTTGTAATAAACTGATGTAGGGAGTTGAAATGGGTACTTTCCCAATATAAATTGTGGAAAGCACAAGCCAAGAGGGGATGTCGAAAACGAACAAATTATGTTACTAAATCGGCATTGGTAGAGGTGCGTTTCAGTGTGAATACAGCCAAGATAATTCCCACAATTGCTAATCCCGCAGTTGGGTAAAAGAAATTTGTGTAACTACCGAAAATGTCCCTAATTTTGCCAGCTAATAAAGTTCCACCCAAAGCCCCCATACCGTAAGCAGTGAAGACAATACCGTAATTTTTGGCGTAGTCTTGGGGTTGAAATATGATTAAAGTGGAAGTAGGAGCGATCGCTAACCAACCCCCCAAAGCCAAGTAAAATAGCGAGAAAGCGACTATATAAGTTAGTACACTTCCCTTTCCAGCACTCAGCATCATAATCGAGGCAATCAAAATCAAAACAAAGGAAACAATTGCCGCCAATTTTGGCGTAAATTTGTCTGTGAACCACCCAAAAAATAACCGCCCTGCACCATTAAAGACAGCGAACAGGGAGACTGTATTTGCGGCTGTTGCTGCATCCAATTTAATAATTTCCTGTGCTAGAGGACTAGAAATACCAATAGCTGCCAGTCCGGCAAAAGAACCAATGCTATAACAAAACCACAAGCCATAAAAACTGGAAGTCTGAAGAATTGATCCTGAAGTTTTAGTATGAGAATTTGCTTGAACAGCTACAGGTGGAGTCCATCCTTCCGGTTGCCAACCTTGGGGAGGAGTTGTGAGGACAGTAGAAATAGCGGTAATAATAGCTGCAAAAGCAATACCTAAAATTACAAAAGTTTGCCGAACTCCAAAAGCATCTATCAGAAACTTTGCCAAGGGTGCAGTAATTAAAGGTGACAAACCAAACCCAATCACAGTAGCACCAACAGCCAAACCTTTTTTATCGGGAAACCACTTAGCTACCACAGCCAACGGTACACCGTAAGCGATACCCACACCCATACCAGCAATTACACCATAGGTAATAGTTAGTGTGGGAATATTGCCACCCAAACTAGAGAGAATATAACCTAATGCCGTAATTAACCCACCAACACCTGTAATCAGACGAGTATCAAAACGATTGATATAAAAGCCAGTGATTGGCATTAAAATTGCGAAGACAACCAACAGCACAGTAAATGGCAACAGGCTATCAGTGGCACCTACATTGAGAAGTTTTTCTAAAGGTTTTCTAAAAATACTCCAAGAATAAACTGTACCCAAGCACAGCAGGATAGTGATACTTAGAGGTATCAGTATCCATCGCCCTTTCTCAGCAGGCATACCGAACAATTGTACTTTTTCCATTTGTTGTTATGTGAATAAGGGTGTTGTTATGTGAATAAGGGAAATAATTTTTTTCTAGTATCTCACTTTTTGGCTAAATTAACACCAACTCAGTTACTTCTTTCTTTGGGTAATTTATCCTAATTTATCCCGTGAAGAGTTGTTACAAAGATTGAGTAGTGAGGAAAGTTAGTAATGATATATTTTTTGGCAGTTTGACGGAATTTCCCAAACTGCTCATTATTTTTTGGCGAAAGCACCTGTAGCAGAAGGTTAAGATAATTGTCGTTAAAAATCTTTATTAGGTTGAAACTGGTAACAATCTAATCAATTAAACAAAAATATAACTGTTACTGAGGTAATTTAGTGAAACCTATTCTATCACAAATTGAGAAGGAATATTCTCCTCGTAGTCCTTTACACCAGTTTCGATTTAAAGAAGTGATCGCCTTTCATTGTTTTCGTTGTGGAACTTCAAAGAAAGCAAAACTACTAACTTGCAAATCATCCCGCAACCATGAGGGGAATAAAGGACGAAGTGGACGGTTAATCAGACGACTGGCAAGAATTGCCTTTTCCGGTGGACGACCTTGATTTTGGGGAGTGCGATAGCGAAGCGCACCGAAGGTATCGCTATTAGATAAAATAGAATAAGATAATTCGATAATTCTGACTCTACATATCTCAAACACATCCAGTAGGAAAATATGACATTAACCGAGTTACTTCCGTCAATTAAACAACTTTCAGCACCAGAAAAACTCAAATTAATTCGCATCCTTGCGGAAGATTTGGACACTGCTGAAGACATTTCTCCATTAGAACCCTTTAAAACATATCACCTACCAACGCCTTATAATAACTTTGGTGCAGGAGAAATTCTCATGGAAGCACTAAATCAATCAATTTATAATGATTAAATTTTATGCGGTTTAAGTATTCAACAAGCCACCCCAGCCAAAACGAATTTGATAGTTTACCAAGAGTTCTATTAGTTTTGCGTCGAGGAGATCAAATAGTAGAAGCAATTGGTTTAGTAGATAGTGGTGCGACTATCAACGTTTTACCTTATGAAATAGGTCTTCAATTAGGCGGAGTATGGGATGAAAGCAAAGCCATTATCCAATTAGCAGGTAATATCAGTCAAGCAGCAATGCCATTTTTCGCAAATGCTGAAATAGGTGAATTTCCCTCAGTTAGATTGGCTTTTGCATGGGTGAGTAAACCAAATGCACCTTTAATTTTGGGACAAACTAACTTTTTTATGGAATTTGATGTTTCTTTCTATCGTTCAAAACTTGAATTTGAAATCAAACCTAAATCCTAACAAAATCTCTCATGTATCGTTATTGGTAGTGTCTCATAGGTAAGGCGATCGCTTGTAGGATGATTTTGAGGAGTGCGATCGCACTGCGCTTCATTGACCTATCAATATGTACTCAATACTAACATCCTCTCAAATTTGGCAAGACATCCTCAAGGTATGGTTATTTTATATGTTTCAAAGTATAGTTATTTAATTAGCTTTCCGTCTGGACAAGACCCATTATATATTGATCCTCTCTTGTCATCTATTTCCCAATTACCTTTACAATTAAAATTCCTAGCAATTACCGGGAGTGAAAAAGTCATTATGTTGTCTAAAAGAATCTTACCTTGTTTAGATGTCAAGGCGGGCAGGGTTGTGAAGGGAATTAACTTTGTGGATCTTAAGGATGCGGGTGATCCTGTGGAACTAGCCAAGGTTTACAATGAAGCCGGTGCAGATGAGTTAGTGTTTCTAGATATTACGGCTACTCATGAAGACAGGGACACAATTATTGATGTGGTTTACCGGACTGCTGAACAGGTCTTTATTCCCCTGACTGTGGGTGGTGGAATTCAAACCTTAGAAAATGTTAAAGGTTTGTTAAGGGCAGGCGCTGATAAGGTTAGTATTAATTCTGCGGCGGTCAGAAATCCAGATTTAATTAATCATGCCAGCGATCGCTTTGGCAATCAGTGTATTGTTGTGGCTATTGATGCTAGACGTAGACTTGATCCTGAGAATCCTGGCTGGGATGTATACGTTCGCGGTGGCAGAGAAAATACTGGTATTGATGCCCTTCGCTGGGCGGAGGAAGTAACAAAACGGGGGGCTGGAGAATTGTTGGTGACGAGTATGGATGCTGATGGAACTCAAGCTGGTTATGATTTGGACTTGACAAAAGCGATCGCTAATGCTGTAGAAATCCCCGTCATCGCTTCTGGTGGTGCAGGGAATTGTGAACATATTCACACTGCTTTAACAGAAGGTAAAGCCGAAGCTGCACTTTTAGCGTCTTTGTTACATTTTGGGAAACTAAGCGTAGCACAAATTAAAACTTATTTGCAAGAACGCCATGTTCCTGTCCGTCTTCCTACTTGATATCAAATACAGCGACCAACTGCATCTATTGAAGACAAAACACAGTTATCCAAAACAGTGTTAAGATAATCTTACTTCTATGAAGAAATATTAAGAAATATGTTGATTCCTATTTTAATCTTTGATGTCGCACTTGTAGCATGGTCGCTACACCTAATGGAAAAAGCTTATCAGCATAAAGAATTTTCGCTCATGCTGGCTGGTATACTGGTGGCATTAGCCGCAGCAGCAATGCTAGTAGTTTACTTTTTAATGGGAAACTGTATGACCTATTTGTTACAAGTAACTTAGTTTGGTAATTGGTCATGGGTAATTGGTAATTGGTAATTGCCATTCTGGAAATCCAGTTGTTATATTAGACTAAATCAATAGTAGTTAAGGATTTAGCAACTGTGCGAGATGATTTACAGGGATTGGATATTAGTCATGATCAACTTCAAGATGCGACTAACTTACCTGTTGATAATAAATTAATAATTATTACTGATATTATCCAGCAATTCAGTATAAGGTTGCTAAAAAAAGCTCGAAAAACAGAAATTGCTACTGTGGTTTTCGCGGGAATTACTATTTCTGTTTGTACTTACCTATTAGTAAAACTATCATCTTGGCTATCATTAATTATTTTCATTTTATGGACAAGTGGGAGTATCCAAATATTATTATATTTATTATGGAGAGGTAAAAGTAAGTTTCTGAAGCAGAATATGACCAATTCTTTGCGGATTTTACTAAATGATGTAGAAAGATATAATTCCGTGATTAAAGCCATACATATTAACGACCAAATTGAGGATGTTGGCAACTTAGGAGTAAGTATACAAGCAAGAGAAAAAGTATTATTAGCACTTGAATTAACTAGAAATGATTTAATCCGCGCTTTAAAAACAGAGAGAATCTTGCGAGAAAATAAAAGTTTTATTATCACCAATTCTGATTTATTTACTAATAATTTAGCCACTTTGGCATCAATGCAAGTTACTGAAGAAGCCACAGAACATGGTAAATTATTAAATGAAGCCTTGCAAATTTCCCTAGATGTACAGCAGGAAATGAAAAAGTTGCAAAGTCAGAGTTAATACTTTATATATATTTATAGCGGTATGCAATTGAATGAGATAAAGTCAGCAAATCGTAAAGTCTTCTATTCTACAAACTTTGGAAATGAACTGGCAAGAAATTAGAGGCAATTGGGTACTTATTCCCCGTAATCCTATCGGGATTATTCATTTTTTAGGTGGTGCATTTGTCGCCACCTTACCACATTTAACTTATCGTTGGTTACTGGAAAACTTGGCGGATCAAGGATATGTCATTATTGCTACACCTTTTGTGAATACATTAGATCATACAGCGATCGCTAAATCTGTCCTCCATAAATTTGAATATACTCTCGAAAAGTTACAAGACTCTGGAAAACTCCGCAAAATTTATCTTCCCACCTATGGAGTCGGACATAGCATGGGTTGTAAACTGCATTTACTAATTGGTAGCCTGTTTCCAATCCAAAGGGCTGGTAATATTTTAATATCCTTTAATAACTTTGCCGCCAGTGAAGCCATACCATTAGTAGAACAGTTAAATTCCCAGTTAAATTCCCAATTAGACATTGAATTTACACCTACACCCGCACAAACCAACCAAATAGTCCAAGACAGCTATCAGATTCGGCGAAATTTATTAATAAGATTTAATAAAGATAGCCTAGATCAATCAGCAAACTTAACAATAATTTTACAACAACTCTTTCCTGACATGGTGACAACACAAACTTTATCAGGCACTCATACCACACCTTTAGGACAAGATGTTAAATGGCAACCAGGAACTTCCTTTAGTCCCTTTGATGCTTTAGGACAATGGTTAAAGCAAGAAGTTTATCGAGATTTAAATCAATTAAAACAAGTTATATTGTTTTGGTTAAATCCCCTTTCTTAATAATCTCATGTTTGAAATCCTAATTATTGATGATGACCGATCCATCCAAATTTTCCTCAAAAGAATCTTAGAAAAACAAGGTTATCAAGTTATTACCGCGAGTACGGGAGAAGAAGGGATTTTAAGAACGCTGGATTCACCTCCAGCCTTAATTATATGTGATTGGATTATGCCGGGATTAACTGGGATAGAAGTATGTAATATCATTAAAAAAGATCCCAAATTATCTACCACATTTTTTATTTTATTAACATCTTTAGATTCCGTCGCAGATCGAGTTAAAGGATTAGATGCTGGTGCTGATGATTTTATCTCCAAACCTATCGAACAAAACGAACTCCAAGCAAGAGTTAGAGCCGGGTTACGTCTACATCAATTAAGTCAGGATTTACAGACCCAAAAGCTACTTTTAGAAACAGAATTATCCGAAGCTACAGAATATGTAAAATCCCTTTTACCCCTGCCTATAAATAACCCCCTGAGTATTCAGTTTAAGTTTTTGCCATCCAGGCAACTTGGTGGGGATTGTTTGGACTATAATTGGCTGGACGCTGATTCTTTAGCTATTTACCTACTAGATGTTGCTGGTCATGGACTAAAAGCAACTCTGCCTTCAATTTCTGTATTAAATCTCTTACGTTCCCGCGCTCTCAAAGATTTAAATTACTATCAACCTAGCGAGGTATTAGCGGCTTTAAATAATACCTTTCAAATAAATTATCAAAATGATAAATATTTTACGATTTGGTATGGAGTTTATAATCGAGTTAGTCGGCAGTTAACATACTCTAGTGCTGGACATCCACCAGCTATTATCATTTCTGGTAACTCTCCTACTAACACAGAAGTAAAAAGATTAAAAACTCCAGGAATGCCGGTGGGGATGTTTCCTGAAGCTAAATATGTTGATGCTTATTGTCAGATTGAAAAATCTAGTACCCTTTATATTTTTAGTGATGGTGCTTATGAAATCACTCAATCAAATGGTAATCTTTGGAGTTTGGAAGGGTTCACTCAGATTTTAATTAGCCTACAATATTCTGTTGATAATCAACTTGATTATATACTGGATTACCTAATTAAATTAAACTCCAAAGAGATATTTGAAGATGATTTATCTATTCTTCAAGTTAAATTTGATTGATCAAATAAGTAGGTGAACACAATAAAACCAAAGTGTGTAAAGAAAAGTAAAATCGCCCAAAGCTTCTTCACTCTCGCCTCTCGCCTCTTACCTCTCGCCTCTTACCTCTTACCTCTTACCTTTTGCCTCTTACCTCTTACCTCTTACCTCTTGCCTCTTGCCTTCCTATAACGACAATTTTCAATGCTAACCTACTTGGCAGAAAGCAAAAGATTTTCAAATGCTTCTTGACTAGGAACAATTGTAAATTTGCTATCCATCCCGGTTAATTCAAATAGCATTCTAACTTGTTCATTAATTGAACAAATTACCATCTTTATACCTAATTCTTGTAAAGCTTTAAATGTTAAAACGAGAGTGCCTAATCCAGAACTATCCATAAAGGTAACATTATGACAATCAACTAACACAATGGACATTCCACTTTCCATTACTTCTGTAATACTTTCTCGAAAGTTTTGAGAGCTATTGGCATTGAATCTCCCACTAATGGAAATCACTTTCACCTGCTGATTCATAATATGCTAATTTTGATTTATTTAATAAGGTTCTGATTTTGATTTTATTAGTATATCTTAACGTTAAATTGAATAAAGACATTTTGTACACAAAAATATTGAGCAATTTTTCATCAGGCATTTATTCCAGTTTCTTATAACCCAAAATAGTGATCCTTTAGAGCATTTTTGGGAGATTGAGTCGCAACAAATACAACAAATAATTATATGGGACTGACTCTAGCTCGGTATAAAAGCTGGTCGTGTTGCATATAACCTGGATAACGTACCTTAATGATTTCTCCTGGTTGTGCTGTTCCCTCTAATAATTGATGAAATTGTGGATTATAGGGAATTTGGTCGCCGACAGCAGCGATCGCTTGCACATTCCAAGTCTGTAATAATGTCTCTAGGGGTTTATCTACCAAAGGTAGTATTTTCACCGCTGATAACTGGTGATCCTCCCTGGCTCTATGTGCTGCTATTGGCCATTGTAATAGTAAGGATTCCAATATTTGTAAACTCGATCGCTGAAATTCTTGTTGTAATACTTCCCGTTGTTCTAACATTGATAATGTTAATCTTTCATACTCAGATTGTAAATCCGTAATTTGTCTTAATAAGTTTATGTTTTTATGAGAGGAATGAGTGTTGTTGACACTTGAAAATAAACCATCAACACTGAAAGTTTCTACCAACTCAATCCAAGATATTTGTAAAATCTCTGACAGTTTTACCAATACTTCCATCCGCATCTGTCCGATTTTCCCCCTCCGCAACTGCAAAATTTGCCATTGGGAAACACCAGCAGCACGACTTAAAGCGTTAAAACTATCACAACCAACTTTTTGCATTAAATTTCGCAAATTATCAGTCAAGTCAACTTGCGCCATAAAATCTGGGATATAAGATGTTGTTAGCTATTATACCTTTTTTCCAGTGAAACTATTCTTCTATACTCAACATGGTTGAAATATGGACTTTTGGAAAATTACGAAAAACCTAGATTTGTAGGGGGTAAAGCAAGAGCTTCATTGGTGTCAACTTAACGTAAAACCTCTATCCCGCAAAGAACTCAAGTCATCTCATTCCCAGTCTCTGACTGGGAATGAATTCTAGAAGGCTCTGCCTTCAATAATATTAAGTAATTGGACAAAAATATTTACAGTCATTGCGAGCGAAGGGAAGCAATCACAACCCTTGGAATTGCTTCATTTCACTTCGTTCCATATGGCTAACGCCACGCTGCGCTAACGCAATGATATTGTGTAATTAACTCTGTCTCACTACTTAGAGGCAGAGCCTCATCAACTGCATTCCTAGTCAGAGACTAGGGGACTTCCAAGAAATAAATTATCCTGATTAACGAACCACAGAGGCGCAGAGGACACAGAGGAATAAGGGTTTGAGAGATTTTTGCGTTAGGTGGTTGAGTATTTTTTTATTTGGAAGTCCCTAGGAACGAGATGTGGTAGGGATTTGAGCTTAAGTTGACACCAATGAAGCTCTTGCTTTACCCCTACCTATAGAATCAAATAGAATCAAATAGAATCAAATAATTAAGCCGCATTGAGTATAGTTGGCTTATACAGCAGCAGGTTGTCATTAAAAATTGTCGTTATCACTAAATAAATCATACTCATAATGAGTTTTATTTGCAATTGTGCCGAAGAAAAGACGTAATGGTATTATAGAAGCGCGTAAGTGAAAAATATATAATATTCCCAGTTGCTAATTATCTAACTTGAGATTGGTAATTTGTGATTCTTCCTGCCGCCCTGCATCTTCTTATCATGATTCAGAGGAAGAAGCAACAGGGAACAGGAAAAACTCATGTTTAAAAACATGAGATTGAAATAATGACACTGTTTTTTTCGTGCTACGCATCTTTTAAAAACATCTTTTTTTTGACTGAAGCTCTAAACTGGTGCAAATGAGTGTTTCTTATCTGTTCCCTGTTCCCTGTTCCCTTCTTTTGTAAATTGAGTTAATTAATTTAAAACCTCTCCGACAATATAAGGGCAATCAGAATTAGTTTGCATGAAAATATTTATTTGGCGTTCTTCCTACAGATTAATAACAACCTTGTGCTTATTGGGATTGACTGCCGCATCAGAACCCGTAAGCAAAAACCAGGATGTAAAATTGCAAATTGGTATTGTCCAACGATTTGGGGCTAAACCCACAGACAAGTTAGAATTATCTGCCACCAAGGGCGATCGCTTAACATTAAAATTTGCAGTAGGTAGTCAACAGCAAACCCTAGTCACAGACAAACCCATCCAGTTAGCAACATTCATGCAGCCCTTAACCCAAACAGTGGTTCAGGAAGTATTAGTGCTGGGTGACTTTCGCACCTTTGAAACAGCCGAAGATAACGCTAATCACTGGCGTTCCCAGGGTATAGAAGTGGAAATATCCCAACCAGAACGCTGGCAAGTATGGGCAAAACGGGACGTTTACAGCACTCCCTTAATTCGCCGCTTACTATTAAAAAGTATAGAAACATCCGGTGATAAAAATGCTTACTTAGCCACCAATATTTTATCAAAAGTCCCAAAAATTACTTGGGTAGTAAATGGTAAAAATTATAGTCCCAATTATCTGGAAGTGACTGCGGGTAAGGAATTGGTCAAAGTCAGTACCGATAACAAACTCGAATCAAAGGGTGTTTATCCCGGAAAAGTGACCTTGCAGCCTAACGCCTATGGGAATTATACCTTAGTGAATACCGTCCCCTTGGAAACCTATGTGCGAGGAGTTTTACCCCATGAAATTGGCATAGATGCGCCAATGGCAGCCCTAGAAGCACAAGCGATTATTGCTCGCACCTATGCTTTGCGAAATGTTCGCAGATTTGCGGTAGATAATTATCAGTTATGTGCTGACACTCACTGTCAAGTTTATCAAGGACTGAGCGGAATTGCTAAAAATACAGATCAGGCGATCGCCTCGACCAGAGGTCAGATCCTCACTTATAATAATGAAATAGTTGATGCTTTGTATTCTTCCACTACAGGTGGTGTTACCGCTAACTTTAGTGATATCTGGAATGGAGAAGATCGTCCCTATTTAAAACCGGTCATAGATGCTGCTAATCAAAATCTTTGGAACTTATCACATCAGAATCTAGCAGATGATCGGAACTTTGAGAAATTTATCAATCTTAAAGCCGGATTTAATGAAAGTACATGGGATGTATTCCGTTGGCACAGAGAAACGGACATCAATAAAATTACCAAAGACTTGCAAAAGTTCTTACAAGCGAAAAAAAGTCCCTATAGCAAGTTCAAAAAAATTCAAGCCATGTCCGTCGTTCAACGCAGTTCCAGTGGACGGATTTTAAAACTGGCTGTGAAAACAGATATTGGCGTTTTTACCTTACAAAAAGATGAAGTTCGCAGTGCCTTCGCTGCCCCCATCAGCACGCTTTTCTACATTCAACCATTGAATAAAGGTCAAACCAATCTGTGGGGATATGCTTTTATTGGTGGTGGCTTAGGACATGGAGTAGGTTTAAGTCAAACAGGCGCTCAGAATTTAGCCAAACTGGGTTGGTCTAGTGCCAAGATTCTGGAGTTTTATTATCCGGGGACTAAAATTAAAGGAAACAGGTAATTGGGGAATTGGTGCAACTCCTACTCAGTAGCCAATTCCCAATCCCCTTTGTAGAGTGGATTTTTTTACTAAAACTTAGTAAAGGTCTTCTTCTCTGTGGGTTTCGATAGTGACATCAGAAGTAGGATAAGCAACACAAGTCAATACATATTGAGCTTCAACTTGGTCGTCGTCTAAGAAAGACTGATCAGATTGGTCAACAGTACCGGAAATGATTTTACCAGCACAGGTTGAACAAGCACCAGCCCGACAGGAGTAGGGTAAGTCAAGTCCAGCTTCTTCCGCTGCATCTAGAATGTAGGTATCGTCTTCAACGTCAATGGTTGTGTCCAAATCTTCTGATTTGTTGATTAGTCTGACTTTGTAAGTAGCCATTTAATTATCCTCTGTTGTGAAATCGGCAGTATAAGTGATGTTTAAGCAAATTTTACAGCTATTCTGATGGGATTAAGTGCTGGTTTCAATTTACTTGAGTTCTGATCCCCAGGAAAAGGTTACAAGGGGTGACAGAAAATTAACTTTGTGAGGTTGATCTAGTTCCAAGATTTTAGAGTTCTATGATCCAGGAACTAAAATTCAAGGGAATAAGTAATGGGACAGAATTAATTACACAATTGATTTTTCTGTTCCCAGTTAAGAGTTCCCTGTTCCCTCTCTCAACGAGTGAATTTAATTTTGTCCGACTACTTAAGTAGTTGGGCAATTGGTAAAAGTCTTACTCAGTAGCCAATCCCCAATTCCCTTTGTAGAGTGGACTTTTTTACTAAAACTTAGTAAAGATCTTCTTCCCTGTGGGTTTCGATAGTGACATCAGAAGTAGGATAAGCAACACAAGTCAATACATATTGAGCTTCAACTTGGTCGTCGTCTAAGAAAGACTGATCAGACTGGTCAACAGTACCGGAAATGATTTTACCAGCACAGGTTGAACAAGCACCAGCCCGACAGGAGTAGGGTAAGTCAAGTCCAGCTTCTTCCGCTGCATCTAGAATGTAGGTGTCCTCAGGACATTCAATAGTTTGGTCTAAACCTTCGGCTTCGTTGAATAGTCTTACCTTGAAAATAGCCATTTAATTATCCTCTGTTGTGAAATCGGCAGTATAAGTGATATTTAAGCAAACACTACAGCTATTCTGATGGGATTAGCCGCTGGTTTAAATTTGCTTCAATTCTGATACTAAGGGAAAAGTTAAAATTTATGACAGAAAATTGACCCCGATTAGTAATGAAATTTAGTTACTTATTACCAATAAGTTTTTGTTATATAAAATCCGTAGGTGGATAGATGTCAAAGTGCATCAGACCTGAGTTCGGTGTTCGGTGTTCGGAGTTTGGAGTTCGGAGTTTGGTGTTTTTCCTTGACTTTTTTCGTGATAGTTACCAAAATTCTGATAATGATATCAATTTGTTGCCTAAGACATTTGACCTTTTCTGGGTTAATAGCTTCTGATTCAACTAAAACAATCAGCCAATATTCCGTTTCGCAGGCTTCTTTTAAAGAAATTTCCATTTTATGGAGAAAGTCTTTATGGCTGAAGTGCTGACTGAGATTCTCTTACATTCGCACCGATGGAAGTACCACTACGAATGAGTTGAGATGAGAGAATTTTTTCTACGCCACCCAAATCATGGAGAAAGCGACAAAGTTTGACAATCCTGACAGCAAAAGTTAAAGTTCTCTCTTGAATTCCTTGATTATCCGTCATGATTCAAATATGCGTGTCCTTTGCTCTTAAATTTTAACTCCTAACACCGAACTCAGGCATCAGGTAGTTCATTTTCTACGCAGCGCAGACGTGGATACAAGTAGGCAATCAAGGTGACGACTAGAGAAAACAGACCCATGATGATCAACATTAAACCCATGCCGCGACCATGACCAACCCCAATAATCTGGCCAATGCTATTGGCTAAAGCTCCATCTTGCGCCATGATTGGTTCAAAAAATTGATCAGCTAATGCTCCGCAGGTCAGGTAGGCCAGTGGTAAAAACCCCTGCACAGCAGCACTACGAAAAGCAAAAACCCTTCCCTGGACTTCTGGGGCTACTTTTTTTTGATAGATGACTTGAATTGATCCATTGATGATGGGAATTGTCAGAAATATCAAGAAATTGGCGATCGTAAATATAACTGTGGAAGCCTTCAACCCAGCTAATACATATAAAATGCCCAAAAATGCCATTGATACAAATATAGTATTGATCTGGCGTTCTAGCCCGCCCCAAATGCTCATTACTAGACTACCTACCAATAGTCCAGAACTGGCAATAGAATAGATAGTCCCTAGGGATTGAGCGGAAGCAAAGGAAAGCACTAAGGGTGTAGTTAAAGCTTCTGCGCTACCAATGAGAAAGTTGCTAATGGCAATGAACATGACTAATCCGAGTAGTCCAGGACGTGCTACTAAATATTTCCAGCCAAAGGTGATTTCTTGCCAAAATGAATGGGTTTCGGTATCGGGATTTTCTGTGGACGAGATTTCAGGAAATTTAACTACCAGCAAACAGATCAAGGCCAAGGCTAATGTAGATAAATCAATGATGACAATTCCTGATAATTGTACAGTTACTAACAAAGCTGCTGCTAATGCGGGGGAGAGAATTTCAGCGATCGCTAATCTGATCTGTGTCATCGAACTGGCACGACCAAGTTGTGCTTTTGGCACCAGTAATGTAGTCGCGGAGGAATAGGCTAGTCCCTGAAAAGCATTAAAGCTGGCACTAATCGCACTGACTACACACAGACTCCAAACTTCTAAGTGATTACTGATAAATAACCAAGCAATTAGCAAGGTACATAAACCCGCACAAAAATCACTAATAATCATGATCCAGCGCCGAGAAAAGCGATCGACAATCACGCCGGCAATGGGAGATATCAAAATTGTCGGTAAGGTTGTGGAGAGAATCAGTAGTGTAAATTGAGTCGTGGAATTCGTATGTTGATAAACCCAAATACTCAAAGCAAAAGTGGTTGTCCGCGAGCCAACTAGGGATAAAACTTGGCCAAACCAGATCAAGATAAACACGCTCATGCTTTGAGTTATCTCTCCTGACTGACTGGAGAAATACTCAGTCCATCTCAATAAAGACGATCCAAATCTGGGTTGTTGTTTTAACTCTGGTGGGCTGTTTTCTAACATGGCAATAGTGATTATTAGTGAACTTGTGGCAAAGCTTCATGGTTTAATGTCAGATCCCCGACTTCTCTAAGAAGTCGGGGATCTGAGTCTTGCAATGTTCACCAATCAAAAAATCCACAAACTTGAATAGTTGGATCTTGGACAAGCTGCTGAAGAATTTGCTGGTAATTGCTAAACAAAACCTCGATGGTTTCATTGGTAAATAACTCCGTGCTGTAGAAAACCTTAATTTCCATGGTGGGATTATTTACTGAAGGTGAAGAAACATAAATTTCTAAGGGAATTTCTCCATCCCACAAGTCGAGATCGCGCTTTATTGATACAAAGTCAACATCTAATATCCAGTTATGCCAATTTTGTGGAGGTAACATAGTTAGGGCTGCTGAGATATTCAATGGTTGTTTACTGGAAATAGTGTCAATGACTGTTTGATAGGCAATCTCTTTATTGTTCATTGCTTCTGTGAGAGTTTCTTGGGCTTGTTCTAAAAGAATTTCTCCAGTTTGCTCAGAATAGAGATCGGATCTCAAAATTACATCGTTGATGAAGCAACCGATCATTTTTTCAGTTTCCACCGGACTCCGATTACCAATAGTTGCCATGACTAAAATTTCGTTCTTACTATTGCGCTTGAACAAAAGTATATTTAGAGCAGTGAGAATGATTACAAAAATGCTGACCTTTTGAGAACGACAGAGAGCTTCGATTGATGTTACAATACACGCTGGCAGAACCACAGAATAAATAGCTGCGCTGGTATTTTCGTTACTCAACTGTAGCTGATTGCTAGATTCATCAGATTCTAGTGAAGTATTAGTTAGTTTTTGTAGCCAGTAAGCCAATTGCTTTTCTATGACCTTTTCATTAAAGTATTGCCGTTGCCAGAGGGTAAAATCTGCGTAATGAACAGGTAATTCCGGTAGGGATGAAGGTAAACCATTCACAAAAGCTGCATAGAGGATTCCCAACTCCTCCAACAACAAACCAAATGACCAACCATCTGTGATGATATGGTGCATATTTATTGTCAACCAATGTTCTTCTGGAGTTAGTCGCAGTAAAGTTGTTTTGATGAGAGGGACTAAAGCCAGATCAAAATGGTGCTGATATTGCAGCGCAGCTAGTCTTTCTGCTTCACATATTCGCTCTATCCAAGGTAGATTTTGTAAGTCTATAATCTCCAATGGGATAGTCAAGGATGGAGTAATTATTTGTACAGGTTGACTTTCTACTACACTAAAGGCTGTGCGTAATATTTCATGACGACGAATAATTTCATTGAAACTGGACTCCAACGCAATTGCAGAAAGAGAGCCAGTGAAACGTAAAATAAAAAAGCTGTTGTAGGCGCAACTTTCAGGATCTAATTGTTGTAACTGCCATATAGACTCTTGTGCAAAAGACAGGGGGATATAAGTATCTCGTGCTTGAGGGACAAGCGGTGGAAAGGTATCAACTGTTATGGCATCCAGTATATGTGCAGTTATTACTTGACTAAGTTCAGCGATAGTCGGGGCTGTAAATAGAGAACGCAGCGGCAGAACTATGGAAAAATGTTCTCGAATGCGAGATATTACAGATGTGATTAGGAGAGAGTGTCCCCCTAATTCAAAGAAGTTATCATAGATGCCCACCTGCTCTCGATTTAATACTGTACACCAGATTTCGGCTAATTTTGTTTCTAGCGCGGTCACAGGGGCAACAAAAGCGGTTTCTAGGGCTAAATTAGTTGTTTCTGGCTTTGGTAAAACCAGCCGGTCAACTTTACCATTAGGAGTCAAAGGTAAGGCTTTGAGGATGACAAAAGCCGCAGGTATCATATATTCGGGAAGATGTTCTTTGAGAAATTGACGTAATTCGCTACTTGTCAATGTTTCTGTGGTGCTGACAATATAAGCTGTTAAATACTTGTTTCCTGGATGATCTTCGCGGACAATTACTACTACCTGCTGAACTTGAGGATGTTGGCTTAATACTGTTTCAATTTCTCCTAGTTCAATCCGAAAACCCCGAATTTTAACTTGATGATCAATGCGTCCTAGAAAATCAATATTTCCGTCTGGTAAATAGCGTCCTAAGTCTCCAGTTTTATAAAGTTGCTCATTTTCCACAAAAGGATTAGCAATAAATCGCTCAGATGTTAAGTCAGGACGATTTAAGTACCCTCTGGCTAAACTTAGTCCACCAATGTAGATTTCTCCATAAACGCCAATAGGTAGGGGTTGAAGATAGGGATCAAGAATGTAAACTTGAGTATTGGCAATAGGACGACCTATAGGTGGAAATTTACTATCTGATTCTGCTGGTAAAATTTGTCCAGAAGTTGTAACTACTGTATTTTCGGTGGGACCATAGTTATTAAAAAACTTAAATGGTAATTTATTTGATGGATAAGAATTAAGTCTATCTCCACCAGTTAACATAGTTCGCAAAGTTGTATTTTCTGACCAAGATAAAACACATAATTGTTCTGCCAAGGGTGTAGGAATAAAACTAATAGTAATATTATGTGATATCAACTTCTCTTGAAGTGTTTCCGCTGAAAGCAAAAATTCTGATTTAATTAAATATATACTCGCTCCAACTACTAAATAAGGCCATAACTCCCAGACAGCAGCATCAAAAGCTGTTCCTGCTAACTGTGTCGCTCGATCTGATGATTTTACTTCAAAATTATTTAAGTGCCAGAACACTAAATTTAATAGTGCTGAATGTTGAATTAGTACACCTTTAGGTCGCCCTGTAGAACCAGAAGTATAGATGACATAAGCTAAATTTTCCGGGGTGAAATTATTAAGAGGATTATGAGAACTCTGACTGGCAATTTCAATTTCAAAATCTTTATCCCAACAAATGATCTTAGTTTGGGGTTGCTCTAGGGTTAATGATAAATGTGGGAGTAAGGAAGAATGAGTCAAGATGATGGACATTTGTGAATCTGCCACCATATAATTGAGACGTTCTGGGGGATAATTAGGATCGAGTGGCACATAAGCACCACCAGCTTTGAAAATTCCCAAATATCCTACTATCATTTCCAGAGAACGTTCTAAATAAACACCCACTAATATTTCTGGTTCTACACCCAAAAACTGCAAATAATGAGCTAGTTTGTTAGCTTCTGAATTTAATTGTTGGTAGGTTAATTGCTGATCTTCAAAAACTACCGCTACTGCATCAGGTGTTTTTTCTACTTGTTCCTCAAATAATTGATGAATGGATTTTTGGGGATAATCAGTTCCTGGATTATTCCATTCAACTAATAACTGATGTTCTTGGGATGCTGTTAATAAAGGTAATTTCCTAATCCGCTCTTGAGGATTTACCACAATTGCCTCAACTAAGGTGTGAAAACTCTCTACCATCCTGCCAATAGTATCAGCATTAAACAAATTAGCATTATATTCAAATGCACCTATTAATTCAGTTCCTGATGCTGACTCTTTTTCCTGCATTGATAAGGTTAAATCAAAAGTTGCCCCCGCTGTCGCTCTTGTTAATTCTATTTGTGTAACTTGCAAATCTCTTAATTCCAGTTTTGACAAGGGAGAATTTTGCAATACAAACATGACTTGAAATAAGGGACTATGGCTGAGGTGGCGCTGAGGTTGGAGGGTTTCTACAAGTTGATCAAAGGGGACATCTTGGTGAGTATAAGCATCAAGTGCCATCTGTCGCACCTGTTGAAGTAATTCTTCAAATGTGGGATTTTCTTGGAGACGAGTCCGTAAAACTAAGGTATTCACAAAAAAGCCAATTAATGGCTCTAACGCGACACGATTGCGATTACTAATGGGAGAACCAACAACAATATCTTCCTGACCACTGTAGCGAGAAAGTAAGATCACAAAAGCCGTCAGAAGTGTCATAAATAGGGAAGAACCCGATTTTTGACTGAGGTTTTTGAGCTTGTGAGTGAGTTGGGAATCAAATTGAAATTTTTGGAGATCACCGCGAAAGGTTTGAATTGCTGTTCGTGATCGATCTGTAGGTAATTCAATGACTGCGGGAATATCTGCTAATTGTTGTTTCCAGTAATCAAGCGCGGGTTGATTTTCCAGCCATTGTCTTTGCCAATAAGCATAGTCGGCGTACTGAATTGATAATTTGGGTAAGGGAGAAGGTAAACCCGCTGTCAAGGCTGAATAAATAACCGATAATTCTTGGAGAAAATTCCCTGCTGACCAGGCATCAGAAATGATGTGGTGCATTATTACTAATAGCTGGTGGGATTCTGCCCCCAATTGGATCAATGTCACTCTTAAGAGAGATGATTCAGTTAGGGCAAAAGGGCGAAGATATTCATTAGTAGTTAATCTTTGTGCCTCAGTCGTTTTCTGATCTTCTGCTAATTCTTGTAAATCAATTACAGGTAAGGTAAATGCTAATTTATCAGCAATAACTTGAATGGGTTTACCATCGGCAATTCCAAAACTGGTACGCAGGGTTTCATGACGATTAATAATTGTAGCGATCGCCTGTTCAAGTGCTATAAAGTTAAGCAATCCTTGTAAATTCAGGACTCTGACAATATTGTAAGCAGGATTTGCCCCTTCCATTTGATCGAGAAACCAAAAACGCTGCTGGGTTAATGAAAGTGGTAATTCAATATTTCGAGAAACTGGTTCTAAGGTTGGCAGTAAATTCTGGGCAGAAGATCCAATTTGTTCACTAAATGTGGCAATTGTTGGCGCAGCAAATAAACTGGCAATTGATAATTCTAGGGATAGTGCCTCACGCAATCTTGATATAACTAAACTTGCTAATAGGGAATGTCCACCCAATTCTAAAAAGTTATCATGAATACCAATTCTGGCGATGCCTAAAACTTCTGACCAGATTTTAGCAATAATTTCCTGTGTGGGTGTTTGTGGAGCTACAAATTCATTTTGAATTGCTGATATATCAATTTCCGGTAAACTGTTACGGTCTAATTTACCATTAGGTAAAATTGGTAATTTTTCCATAACCATTAAGGTATAGGGAATCATATAATCTGGCAGTTTGCTGGCAAGAAAATTACGTAATTCTCCCGAATTAAAATCTTGGTTATTGACTACTATATAAGCAACTAACCGCTGACCACTGGATACATCTTCTTTAGGAGAAACCACAGCTTCTCGAATACTGGGATGGAGTTTAATTACTGCTTCAATTTCTTCCAGTTCAACCCGCATTCCTCGGATATTTACCTGAAAATCAATTCGGCCAAGAATTTCTAAATTTTGATTACTTGAATAACGAGCAACATCCCCGGTTTTAAAAAGTCGTTGCTGAGGATTAAAAGGATTAATAATGAATTTTTGAACATTTGCCTCGGTGCGATTCAAATAGCCTCGTGCTAAGGTAGAACCCGCAATATGGACTTCTCCAGACTCACCAGTTTTGACTGGTTCAAGTTGGGAGTTAAGGACATAAACTTGTTGAATGTTTGCTAAAGGATGACCGACGGGAACATAGCCATCTTCAAGATCGTAATCTTCAGGAACAGTATAAAAACCATGGCCAATACTTTCTGTTTGACCAAGAATATTAAAAAATTGGGGTGGTGTTTTAAACAGATTGCGTAACTTTTTAATTAGTTGATAGGGTAGTAATTCGCCACCAAATACTATTAATCTTAATTGTGATTCGCTCAGAGATTCTGTATATTGTTGATCTAAACTTTCTAAGGCAATTAGTCCATAACGCCACACAGAGGGTACACCATCAGAAATAGTAACACCACGTTTTTGAATTAATTCAAATAGACTTAAAGGAGTTCTGGTTTGTTCACGAGTAGCAAGAATACTGGTTGCACCCTGAGATAAAGGTAAAAATAATTGTCTGACTGAAGCAGTAAAAGAGAAAGATGCTGTGTGGAGATAAATATCGTTACTATTAACTGGTAGGATTTTAGCGATCGCCTCAAGATAATTACAAATACTACCATGAGGCATTTGTACACCTTTTGGCTTACCAGTAGAACCAGAAGTATAGATTAAATAAGCGAGATTTTCGGCTGTGACTCCACTATCTGGATCATGGGAACTTTGACAATCAATTTTCTGCCAATCTGTATCTAAGCAAATTGTTGTGGAGTTTTCCGGTAAAGATACTAAACATTGTTGTTGTGTCACCACAAATTGCAACTTAGTATCTTCTAGCATAAATGCTATGCGTTCTTGGGGATAGGCCGGATCTATGGGTACATAAGCACCTCCAGCTTTAAGAATACCAAGAATACCGATAATCAGATCGAGCGATCGCTCTAAACATAAGCCTACCATCACCTCAGCACCTACACCAATACTCTGTAAATAATGTGCTAACTGATTGGCTTTAGCATTCAATTCTTGGTAGGTAAGTTGCTGATTTTCAAATATTATTGCTACTGAATCTGGTGCTGCTTTTACCTGAATTGCAAATAAATCATGGATACAAACACCATTTTCTGGCAAATCATTGATGATCGTAGTCGTACTTGATAAATCTGAACTCAAATCTAATTTCATGTTATTCATCACTATAATTCCCAATTAATTTTTGATTGAATTTGTATTTAGATTCCTGATATAGCGTTTTCTAATCTAATGAGGTACAAAATTATCTGTGTTTATCTGCGTTTATCTGCGTTTCATAATTACTTCTTGTCCCTCACTTGCATGGGAACTGCTATAAAAAATTATTCCCTACTTATCTTTTGGTTGTAACTTTGCCAAATAGATTTAAATGGCTGTACTAATAAATTAATTGGATTATTAAATAAACTTGATTCCCCATCTGATAGACCAAAATCCAGCTTTTCATAACCTTTCGGTACATATAAAGTCCCAAATATCCAGTCCCAAAAAGACAGAATGTAACCAAAGTTTTTGTCATAATGCTTTGGCTCAACACTATGATGAATATGATGTTGAGCAGGACTCATCAACACATGACTAACTTTATAGGGGTAGTTCAACCAAATATGAGAATGTCGTAAGTTAGCACCAGTTAGATAAAATAGAAATATCTCCCAGTTAACTCCATAAATGGATAAAAGGGAGACTTGATTACCAAATAAATAAATCCAGATTCCTGTCGTAAAACCCAGCATTACCGTCGCTACACTCATACTTAAAAGTAAATCAAGAGGATGAGAACGATAAACAGTCATGGGAGTCAGTACATCCGCAGAATGATGGACTTTATGAAATTCCCAAAAGAATGAACTTCTATGAGCTAAATAATGGTAACAATAATAGGCAAAATCCCCCGCTAAAGCCACAAAAATACTTAATGTGACATAATGATACCACTGAGGATGGGTAATTAAAAAAGGCGTTGTCAGATGGGTAATTTCTGTTAAATAATCACAAATGATATTTGCTAGATTTGGTAGAGATAATATAACTGGCAATATTACAAATATTTCTAAGAGCGAAGATAAAAAATAATACTTGTATTCAGCGATCGCTGAAGGATGTAAATAAACTGCTTTTGGCAAAAGATACTGTCTTAAATTTATCTGTTTGTCTTGTTGAGATAACCCTAATTTATATATAATCAAAGCTAGTAACAAAGCCGAAAGTATATATAACCAATGAATCTCAGATGAGCTGATAAATGGCACTAGGAATGGATAAAAAATCCGCAGATTTTGGATTTGTGTAATCATCTTAGATATTGGGAAACTAGAAATCTAGTAGATACTTCTGAAAATTATCCGGGGATTTGATATTTAAAGGAGAAAATAGACATATTTTATACACAAGATGTATAATTTCTTTTGGTATTTTCTAATTCATGTAGCATATCATGTAAAACTTATAACAGAACCTAATTATTTACAAACGCGAATTTATGAGAAATTCAAATAAAAATGCTCAAAAACCATAAAAAACCAGATATGAAAAGTTAAAATCGTTTAATTAATTGTTTATCCTGAGTTTTACACGATTTTTAAGCTGTATTATATTTATGGTAATGTTTCCAAAATTACCAAAGAGCCATAATATTTTACATTGTTGAAAAATACCCTAGTACCGCAGGGCGGAAGTCAAAAGTCAAAAGTCAAAAGTCAAAACTAATATACAGTAGGCTTTTTGGCGATTGAATATGGTTGCTTTATTTACGCCGTGATGTACTAGAGGTATTAGATATTTCCTGATGGTGGCTTATTGATAAAATACCAATGGCATTAAACCGAAACATTGAAAACTGGTGATAAATTCATGGACAATAACGAACTACCTTTATGTACACACAGTCTCAGAGTCGGTTTAGTGGGAACAGGCTATGCGGCTAAACTCAGGGCTGAGGCGTTATTACAAGATCCTCGAACTGATTTAATGGCCATAACTGGCAATCCTGAAAGAACAGCGGTTTTAGCCCAAGAATACGCAACTGAAGCGATGGATTCTTGGCAACAGCTAGTAGAACGAGACGATTTAGATATGGTGGTGATCTGCACCATTAATCAAGATCATGGTAAAATTGCTCATGCTGCCCTATCTAGCGGTAAACACGTCATTGTTGAATATCCTTTGTCTGTAGATGTCAAAGAAGCTGAAGAACTGATTGCTTTAGCAAAAACAGTCAACAAGCTTCTGCACGTCGAACACATTGAATTATTGGGTGGTTGGCATCAAACTTTAAAACAATACCTAGACCAAATTGGTGATTTGTTTTATATTCGCTATAGTACCATGAATCCCCAGCATCCAGCCCCGCGCAAGTGGACTTATAATCATGGGATGTTTGGCTTTCCCCTAATTGGGGCATTATCTCGGTTACATCGTCTGATTGATTTGTTCGGTGAAGTCTTCACTGTCAATTGTCACCAACGATATTGGCAAACTGAGTCTGATTATTACCAAACCTGTTTATGTTCAGCCCAATTATGCTTTGACAGTGGATTATTGGCACAGGTAATTTATGGTAAGGGGGAAACTTTGTGGCAATCAGAACGCAAATTAGAAGTTCAAGGTGAAAAAGGGGAAATAATTCTCGATGGTGATACCGGAATGTTAGTCTTAGCAGAAGGAACAAAGTTGATTGAAGTGGGAACGCGACGGGGTTTATTTGCCAAAGATACAACTATGGTATTAGACCATCTATTTGATGGTAGTCCCTTATATATCACCCCAGAACAAAGCTTATATGCTCTCAAGGTAGCAGATGCTGCACACAGAGCAGCAACAACTGGATTAACTATATTTTTAAAAGAGTAGATAGAAAATTGATGAAAATCGAAACCATAGTCATTTTATCCCAACGAGAAATCGAAAAAATGCGCCGTGCTGGCAGCTTGGCCGCCAAGTTATTACAACATTTAGAACCTTTGGTTAAACCGGGAGTTAGCACTCTACAATTGAATGATGAAGCGGAAAGATGGACTCAAAAGCATGGAGCAAAAAGCGCTCCTTTAGGTTATAAAGGTTATCCTAAGTCTATTTGTACCAGTGTGAATGAGGTGATTTGTCATGGTATTCCCAATGCTAAACAAATTCTCAAGGATGGGGACATTATTAATATAGATGTTACGCCTATTGTTGAAGGTTATCATGGTGATACATCAAAAACATTTCTAGTGGGTAATCCTTCCCCCACAGCCCAAAAGTTAGTGGAAGTAACTCAAGAGTGTCTGCGGTTGGGAATTGCAGAGGTTAAACCAGGGGCAAAAATTGGAGATATTGGGGCAGCAATTCAAGAGTATGCGGAGTCTTTCGGCTTTTCTGTGGTGCGGGATTTTGTGGGACATGGAATTAGTAATATTTTCCATACTGCACCAGATGTTCCCCATTATGGCATTAGGGGTAGAGGGAAGAAACTGAGAGCCGGGATGGTGTTTACCATTGAACCGATGATTAATGAAGGAACTCATGAAGCCCAAATGCTTGGAGATGGTTGGACTGCGGTAACAAGCGATCGCCTCCTGTCTGCTC
Organism: Anabaena sp. AL93; assembly: GCF_001672085.1. Classification (NCBI taxonomy): domain Bacteria; kingdom Bacillati; phylum Cyanobacteriota; class Cyanophyceae; order Nostocales; family Nostocaceae; genus Anabaena; species Anabaena sp. AL93. The sequence continues at coordinate 44,520 of NZ_LJOU01000011.1, forward strand.
AATTTGAGCATACCATTGCTGTCACCGAAGATGGCGTAGAAATTCTGACTTTACCAGACAACTCATAATTTCTCCAACACAAAATACTATGGGGGCTTAATATGCAGGTGATAGAAAAAGTAAATCCACATTCACAAGATAAAGTTATTGAGAGTATTATTAATCTCGTCAAAGTAGAATAGTCCATTGGCAGATGTGCGAAATTCCTTAAATATCATCCACGAATTTTGACGTTAATTTGATAGGTTTTTAAGGGCGGCAGATTTCTTTCCCAGGGACGTAAATAATGGAGTTCTAGCACTGCTAAACCCGAATTTTGGGCTAAAAAATGGAAAACTTGATTTTCAGATGCTCCTGGGGCTTCTGTCTCTAATGGCTTTAATACTGAATCTCCCAAAGGTTTGAGTTTGTCAGGGTCATTTTTAATAATTTGCCAACTATAGCCTGTTCCTGGATTAGTTAACAATTCAACAATCATCATATTACCTTTTTGAATAATAATCTGACTGTTATTGTTAGCATCATTGACAGTGATTTCTGATTTAGACATAGGAGGATTAGCCGTATTACTAACTTGAAAAATAATAGTCAAGGTAGTTAACAGAGAAATAATTAAAAAAACTCGCTTTGTAAGGGACATACAGCACTTTCTGATGTTAGGAGTGATTTTTTTTCATCTCGTTCCCAGTCTCTGACTGGGAACGAATTCTAGAAGGCTCTGCCTTCAATGATATTATACTCCGCAAGGGAATAAATTGAGCTTTTGCTTAAAGGTAATATATGGATGTAAAAACGCAAGTTATTACCTTTTCAAGTATAGAGGCAGAGCCTCATCAACCGCATTCCTAGTCAGAGACTAGGAACGAGATGTGGTAGAGATTTGAGCTTAAGTTGACACCAATGGGTTAGCTAAAGTCAAAACAATTATTGAGAGATGTTTTTGGAATTAACTTTAATTAATTCTGGATTGATTTTTAAAGGAGTGATTTTTTTCAAAAAGTCAGGAGAAAGCTTGTAGAAATTGCTTCTAGCTTGAGTCCAAGCTGCGCCATAACCAATGCTATTGCTGTTATAGCCAATCCACATATAACCATTATCACCCCAACCTGTACCCCAAGAATTCTTGATTAACCAAGCTTGTTTTTGATCATCCCAACCAATGAGGGTGACACCATGATTAATAGGACCATTTGCTTGCTCGTTAAATACGCCGCTAACATAACCTTGGAAAGCCGGAGTAACCCGCACTGCAACTGTTAAGGGTCCATATTTACACATAGCCTGTTTCATTTCTGCAACTGTGGGAATACCGCCGTTGGGTTTAACATATCCCCAGGCTATGGAACGGTAGGGAGTGTCTACGCTGGGATTGTAGGGATTGTTGGTGGCGGTGTAGGGTACTGTGGCTTCGGTGGCTGTGCCTTTGTTAATGAGGAAATCAAATGCTTTGGACCACCAACCCCCACCACAACTACCTGCACCACCCCAGTTAATAATTTGCTGTTCGGAAGCATCAGCAGCGGAGTTATTGCGAATGAGGTTATTCCCTTCGTACGCTCCCAAGGTAGCAAATGCCCAACAACTACCGCAACCTCCTTGGTTACGAACTGGGGTAACTTTATTTAAATTCCGCCAGTCAAAGGATTTGGCTGAGGCAAAACAGCCATTACGTTTAATTAATTGTAATTCAGGGATTACGCCGGGATTGATACGTTCAAATTTCTCACGTTCGGCTGAATCAAGATTTAAGATTTGTGCTGCAACGGCGTTTTGGATGTTAGCCTGTGTTGGTAAATCATCTGGTGCTTGGGTGGCGGCTAGTTGCTCTAGTTTATAATCTAAGGCTGTGGTGTAACCTACCTGAAAGGTGAGGTTTTTTGACTGGATATCCCGGCGTAATTCTAGTAGTTGATTTTTAATGATTAAGGGAGCTTTTTGTTCGCGCTCAAGATAAAGGGGATTGATTTTGATTTGCGATAAATTTTTATCTACAGTTTGAGATGCGGGGATTCTTATTTGGGTTTTAATTGGTTGAGCAAGAGCTATGTTTTGGAAGATTCCTAAACTCAATAAAGCCGCAGTAGATATTTGCAGAAATTTAGAATTTCTCATCAAGTTAAATACTCCTTAAACTTGTTAGTTCAGTTTTAGTTCTGTTTTTTAAAGATTTTTTTACCCATTACCCATAGGTATTGCTGTTGACTTGTGGTTTATAGGTTTAGTTCCAAGATTTTTGAATATTAAGAATTGTCAATTTCCTGTTAGATAGGTCAAAGACAAAGTTTGAGGAATTACGCAACTGATACATTGGAAGGGTGCGTCAGACTACATAAATCCTGCAAATAAACAGATTTTTGGTGTGGCACTTGCGTAAGTTGTAAGGTTATAACTATACAATTAAAGTTCAAGTAAGGCTATACTTGTTATAGTCTTAGGGACTTCCAAGAAATAAATTACCCTAATAAACGAACCACAGAGGCACAGAGGACACGGAGGAAGAAGAAATTAATCATTTTTGTCAAAGTCACTCGATTCGCAAGTTGTCTTTATTTGGTTCAGTATTAAGAGATGATTTTACAAAAGAGAGGATATCCAGATAGTTGAAACTGTTCCCTGTTCCCTGTTCTCTGCCCTCACAGACAACTTTTTCAGCAAACCCTAAATAGGCAGATAGATTTAAGAACATCAGCCGATTTAAGTCGTTATTTTCGTGAGCAAGTCTTAATAGAAGCAATGGTTATTTATGAGCAAAATTGATGATTTAACTCGGCTAAAACACATCAAAGATTGGGCAAGGGAAGCGTTATATGGCTCTACCGGATCTACCGTTCCCTTTATGTAAAACAATATTTATTGTAGGTTTGGTTGAGGGACTGAGGGACGTTTACGAAGTGTGGCGATAGCTTGCGTGGCGACGTAGGAGCCATAGCCATAACCCAACACCTCCTACTATCCTCTCGCTAATGTTGGGTTTCATGCTTCAAGTCAACCTACGAAAATTAAATTAATGGTCAATTGCCTCTTTCCTAAATTTTATCTTCCCAATTTGTTAGGAATCCCTTGACAACCACCGGGAATTGTCTGTCTGGTTTTTTCTCCACACCAAGTACAGCAATAGTGACGGGTAGATTCGGACATTCTTTGGGCGTTGGTGAAGTCGGCATTTTCGATAACTGCGCCGGTGTGTTCTCCTGTTTCGTAGTTGGGTGGTTCGCTGCGACTGCGGGGGGATGCCTGTTCAGGTAAACCATAAAATAGGCGCACTCCATTTAAATCGGCGTTGCTCAAATTGGCATCATATAAGATTGTGCGGGCAAGGTTGGCTTTGACTAAATCGCAATTACTCAGATTAGCACGAATGAGGTTAGCTTCACTTAAATCTGTCCAGCGTAAATCATTGTCGGCTAAATCTGCACCTGCTAACATGACACCTAAATCAATGACGCGCACTCCTTCTAAAAGATCTTCGGCATAACCACCACTACCATCTAGAATAGCTCTTCCTAGTCGGCGATCGCGCTGGAGGGGAGAGAGTAATTTGGAACGGGAGAGAAATCGCAGAATTTTGGCTTTACCACTGCCATCTACACTACTAAATATAGCGGCGGTGCGTCCTTCAGCGATCGCTCTTTCTTGTGGCCAATCTTCTAATAATCCTTCTTCATCTAATACTAGGTCAGAAATTCCTTGAAAGTAGGAATCTATGGTTTGCTGTTGGGTAATAATGTTTTGCTGTACAGTTAGCAGGTTTTGTTGAATGGTGAGGTCTTTAGAAATTACATATTGTCGCCATGCTACATAAACGGCGATGATAGCAATGGCAATTTGTCCCAATGCTCCAAACCATTCTGCTAAAGTCCCAGAAGCATCCCAGTTAACTCTTTTTCCCCAACTCAATAAACCACTACCCAAATTAGTAAATCTGAATAAGCCAATTATTGCTACTATTACTCCTATTAAGCCAATGAATACATTTCTATCTTGGGGTGAAAACCATTCTTGAATGATATTTTGCAGCCAGGGGAACAGGATTAACAGTGATAAAATCAAGGTTGCTAAAGTTCCCACAATCCCCAGAAATGAGTTATTAATGACAATACTAATGATAGTTGTGGCGATCGCCAAACTGGTAAATAATAAAATTCTTGGGGTAATAGCAGTTTGCAAACTGGAGTTACTTTCCACAAGAAACGTAGCCCCTTTGCTCATGTTCGCCTTGAATGCAGATTGTCCAAATATTTGTTTTTTTCCTAATCCTTCTGTTAGTAATGAGTGATCACTACCATCAGTTGCTAATTCATCTGCTTGATTTATTTCTGAGTTGGATGAGTCAGGTTCAATACTCATATTTTTAGTTTCCTCCCATCGTCTCATTATCAATTTAATTGCTGTCAAAACACTTGTATTCACAGTATTATATAATCTTTATCCTCAATCTCAGATCAATCTGGATAATTGATCACAGATAAATACGGGTAATTATGATTCTGTGCGGTTGTAAATCAATTTTTTTGTCTCCACAAGCAACAAGCACGTAATTTTACCACAAATCATTTAGAATTTTTATGTGGGATGATTCTTTTTTTTGGCAACTCACCAAATGACTCCGCCACAACAGCTATAAATAAGATCCCCGACTTCTCTAAGAAGTCGGGGATCTGACTCTGGCAGATATGGTATAATATTCATACTTTATGAAAACCTTATCCAAATCTTCATCTTGAGTTTACATAAATAAAAAACAATTAGTAATGATTAGTTGATTTCGATACGACTTAGAAGTTTCCATCAGTTTTAGGATAATTATATGATTTTTGTAGGTGCAACATGGTAGTTTGGCGAAAATTAATTGCCTCTAGTTTAATTAGTTTTCTGGCGATTGGCTGTAGTGATTTGGCAAATTCTTCTCCAGATAATACTCAACAAGTTGCCCAGGAAAGCAATGTTAATCAACTAATTACAGAGGTGCAAGATAGTCAAAAAGCCAAAAATTTATTACTACAAGGTAATGGTTTGTTGGATACCCATCGTTATCAAGAAGCTTTAAATGTATATAATCAGGTCATAGCTATTAAAGCTGATAGTGCGGAGACTTGGGTAAATCGTGGTAATGCTTTAATTGCTTTGCAACAGTATCCAGAAGCGGTATTATCTTATGATAAGGCGATCGCTATTCGTCCAAATAAAGATGAGGCTTGGTATAATCGTGGTAATGCTTTAACGGCTTTAGGAAATTATGAAGAAGCTGTTAAATCATACAATGAAGCGATCGCTATTCACTCGAATAAACATGAAGCTTGGATTAACCGAGGCATTGCTCTGACTAAATTACAACGCTACAAAGAAGCTTTGGCATCTTACAATCAAGCAATTACTATTCAACCCAATTTGCACCAAGCATATTATAACAAGGCTTGTAATTATGCCTTGCAAAATAATCTCGAACTAGCAATTGATAACCTCAAAAAAGCTATTCAACTTGTACCCAAAAAATATCAAGATTTAGCGAAAACCGACCCAGATTTTGCTAAAATTCGCGGTGAACAGCGGTTTCAAGCATTATTACATTGACACTCTCCGGTCTAAAGACCTATACTCAAAACGGCTAGAAGCTGGACTTTTTTATCATACAAAGAACAAGGTTCAAAGCCTTTCCCTAACCCTCTCCTAAGAAGAGAGGAAAAAGGAATAACATTTAATACTGGAGAGATTTACCAGAGGGGGTTCATATTTGGTTAAACTTATGAACCGTTTGCAGTATATCACCTTCCCAGATTTAAGGGACTTCCAAATAAAAAAACACTCAGCTACCTAACGCAAAAAATCTCTCAAACCCTCATTCCTCCGTGTCCTCTGTGCCTCTGTGGTTCGTTTATTAGGGTAATTTATTTCTTGGAAGTCCCTAAGACTATTCTTACTTTCTGACTCCTCCTAATATGTCCCAACTTCAACGCATTACTGTTCATCCCCAACAACTTCAAGCTAACAAACTTGTATTAACACCTCAACAACAACATTATTTGCTGCGGGTATTGCGCTTGCGAGATAGTGATAAATTTATTGTGATGGATGGTATGGGGAAATGGTGGTTAGCGCAGTTACAAGGGGAACAAGGAGAGATTTTAGAACCGCTGGAGGTAAAAACTGAATTACCTGTGGCTATTACCTTGATGATGGCATTACCCAAAGGCAATGGATTTGATGAAATTGTCCGGTGTTGTACTGAGTTAGGGGTAACTTGTATTGCACCTATTTTGAGCGATCGCACCCTATTAAATCCCAGCCCCCAAAAACTAGAACGTTGGCAGCGTATAGCCTCAGAAGCCGCTGAACAGTCAGAACGGGCTGTAGTTCCCACCATCCTCCAACCAGTAGCTTTCAACACTGCCATCAAAGAAAATATTGCCACTCATCGTTATATCTGTGAAGCTCGTGGAGATTATCCTCATTTACAGCAGATAATCAATAAAACTGCAAATGAGATCATTATTGCCATTGGCCCAGAAGGAGGTTGGACAAATCAAGAAATAGAAATAGCCAAAGAATCAGGATTTCAGCCCATTTCCTTGGGTCGTCGGATTCTTCGCGCAGTCACCGCACCCATAGTTGCCATATCTTTAATAGCCGCAAATTTTGAATGATATCTTGGAAACCATCAAAACAACACCTGATTATTTTTACCCGCTACCCAGAACCTGGGGCAACAAAAACCCGGTTAATACCTGCTTTGGGTGAAGTTGGTGCTGCTAACTTGCACAAACAAATGACCGAACATACTATTTTTCAGGTCAAAGAACTGCAAAGGACCACCAGAGTATCCGTAGAAGTGCGGTTTACAGGTGGTAATTTGGAAAAAATGCAAAATTGGTTAGGAAATGATTTAAAATATCAATCTCAGGGCGAAGGAGATTTGGGAGCAAAAATGGAGCGATCGCTCATCAATGCGTTTAATCAAAAAGCAGAACGAGTCATCATCATTGGTACAGACTGCCCTGATCTAAACTCGCAAATTTTAACAACCGCCTTCGAGGAATTAAAAGTTTGTAATCTTGTCCTGGGTCCTGCCCTAGACGGTGGTTATTATTTAATTGGGTTACAACAACCAATAGCAGAATTATTTACAAATATTTCCTGGGGAACCGCTCAAGTATTTGTAAAAACAGTAGAAATTGCCCAGAAGTTAAACTTATCAATGAGCTATCTGCAAACTTTAGCGGATATTGATCGTCCAGAGGATCTTAACCCCACTTTCTGATGTTATGAGGTACACTTTCCTATCGCAAAACCTGTAGGGGCGCAGGGTCTGCGCCCTCCACTGTATTTCATGAAACCGAGAATTGCTGTAACACCTAAACTGTTTTACTTGACAAATTCTTGTCATTCATTCAGGGAAAAACTTGATACACTAATCTTTATCAAACATTCTCCTAAATTCTGATTTTAAAAAAACTATGTTTAAATTCCCGCAAGCATTACCCGTACTAGGCTTACCAGTGCATATAATGAATAATTATCCAAACTGGTTATTAGATTGCTTAAAAGCAGGTCAAGGGACTCATGTCGTCACCCTCAATGCCGAAATGACTATGCAAGCAGAGCGCAATCTCCCATTAGCAAAAATCATTAAAAATGCTGAATTAGTTATTCCCGACGGCGCAGGAGTAGTTCTCTATTTACAATATTTATTAGGACAAAAAGTGCAACGGTTTCCCGGAATTGAATTAGCAGAAAGCCTTTTACAAATAATAGATCAAGAACAAACATCTGCTTCAATATTTTTCTATGGAGGCGCACCAGGAATAGCCGAAAAAGCAGCAGATTTATGGCAAAAACAACTTCCCACTCTCAAAATATCCGGCACACATTCTGGTTATCATTCCCCAGCAGAAGAACAACAGTTATTGCAAACTCTGACTCAACTACAGCCACAAGTAATATTTGTTGGTTTGGGAGTACCACGTCAAGAATTATGGATTGCTGAACACCGTCATTTGTGTCCTCACTCCATTTGGGTAGGTGTTGGTGGTAGTTTTGATATTTGGTCAGGTGGAAAAACTCGCGCCCCCCGTTGGTTAGCAAATAATAACTTAGAATGGCTATATAGACTATATCAAGAACCTTGGCGCTGGCAACGAATGTTAGCCTTACCAGAGTTCGTTTACAAATCCTTGATTTATCGTTGGACTAGGAAAGATGTTAATCGTTGGGAGTTCTGAGTGCAACGGTAATAGGGTTCTTTTTAGGAACTACGGTCAGAAACGGTAAGTTCTACCGAGATTGTCTGTGGAGCGGGCAAACAAGATTGGAAGTCATTCTAAGACCGCGATGAAGCAGGAAATAAACACTAAGATTATCGCTGTCCAGATGTGTCTAGACTTTGGTAATTTTGGGTAAGTTTTATAGAACGGAAACAGTTCGCAACGTAGGGGCGCAGGGTCTGCGCCCAGAATTCGGTAACAACAACAATGAGAAATCTGTAATGTACCAAATTATTGATAATGGTGCGTTACGCTGTCGCTAACACACCCTACTAAAAAATTTTTGCATATTTTGCACAAATGCTACAGTGTTTTCTAGATGAATATTATGTGCAATTTGATCAATTATTTGTAATTTAACAAAGTTACATTTTTTGGTAACTTCCATATTAATTTTCATAAATTTTTCATCTTCCTCACCAACTAATAATAATAGAGGAATAGTATTTTTAGGTAGAAATTCCCATAAACTAGGTTGAGAACCTGTTCCCATAAATTGCAGTGATTTAACTAAATTTAGCGGATTATTTGCTAATCTACTGGCTATCATAGATTGGTATTGTGGATGATTTTTAATATCCCCAAAAATTGGCTGTTGATACCAATTATGGAGAAAGTAATCAAAATCATCTTTATTTGTCATTCTCGTTAATTTTTTGGCTATTTGAGCATCACTTTTAATTCTAGCCAACCTTGCGGTTTCTGTGGCTAAACCAGGAGAAGCAGATTCTAGGATAACTTTAATAAATCTTTGGGGAAAATACAGAGTCAGATATAAGGCTAATCTTCCTCCCATTGAGTAACCAATTAAATAACACTGGTCAATTTTTAATTGATCTAATAATTGGATAATCGCTGCGGCTGTAGATGCCATTGTATAACATTCATCATCTAAAACATGAGTTTTGCCATGTCCCGGTAAATCAATGGTAAGATGGGAAAAATCATCAACTAGTAGTTTTATGGCTTGATCAAATTCATAAATATTCCCCATGAAGCCATGTAAAAACAGAATTATTGGTTTGTTTGGTTGATGATTTAAAGAATAGTGAAATTGATATTTATGGATAATCAAGGCAAAAATCTATCTAAAGCGGCTTTTAATTGTTCAATTTCTGATTCTATATTACCTGCTTGAGCGGCTCTACCAATACATTCAGTTAAATGTTCGTCTAGGACAATTCGTGCTACTTTATCTAATGCTCCTCGCACGGCGGCAATTTGTAATAATACATCAGGACATGGCGTATTTTGTTGTACCATTGTCTTGATTCCGCGAACGTGACCTTCTATACGTGATAGTCGGTTAATAATCCGCCGTAAGGACTCTTCACTGTGGACATGAGGATGAACAGAATCAATGTGTGTATGATCCGTATGACTGTGATTGTGGATATGTTCGCCTGGTTCTGATACAGGTGAGGAGTTGTTTGTGATGGGGGTTGCTCCATTCATGAGTTGTTCTATGAATATTGGTTTTGGCATTTTGGCTCTAATCAATATTTTAGCCTAGAGAGATAGGAATTTTGTATGTTGTTTAACTGCTGCTACTGAATTAGTGACAGATGGGAAATATTCATGTTTGAGCCAAGATTTGGCAAAATCCCCGAAACTTAAATGTGAGTGAAAATGTCAATAAACTAGAATGAGATGTAGATAGATTTATCAAGAAACAGCAAAAACTAGGCTTGTAGATTAGGTTGTGATTATGCGATTTTTTCAAATGCCCCGGTCTATTAGACAACTCAGTACCCATGTGTTAGCGATTTTTATGGGAGTGGTCTTGACTGTCACTTCCCTGCGGGTGTTACCTTCAGCAGCAGAACCGGGTCCAAATCCTGTCACTGAGTCATTCACACAAGTTGCTCAAAAACCATCTCCTGCTACTGCTGTCATTGGTAGTCACAGTTTTGTGACAGCAGCGGTGAATCGTGTGGGTGCGGCAGTGGTGAGAATTGATACTGAACGAACGATTACTCGCCGAAATGATCCGATGATGGAAGATCCATTTTTTCGGCGGTTTTTTGGTGATAGCTTTCCCCAACAATCACCGACGGAACAATTACGGGGTTTAGGTTCTGGTTTTATTCTTGACAAAAGCGGCGTAATTCTCACTAATGCTCACGTAGTTGATAAGGCTGATAAGGTTACAGTCCGTCTAAAAGATGGTCGCACTTTTGAGGGTAAGGTGAAAGGCATTGATGAAGTTACGGATTTGGCTGTAGTTAAGATTAATGCTGGTAAAGATTTACCTGTTGCCCCTTTGGGTGCTTCTAATAATGTTCAGGTGGGAGATTGGGCGATCGCGGTGGGTAATCCGTTAGGATTTGATAATACTGTTACCTTGGGGATTGTCAGCACCCTAAAACGTTCGAGCGCTCAAGTAGGAATCAGTGATAAACGGTTAGATTTCATCCAGACTGACGCAGCTATTAACCCCGGTAACTCTGGTGGACCATTATTAAATGGTTTAGGCGAAGTGATTGGAATTAATACCGCAATTCGCGCCGATGCGATGGGGATTGGGTTTGCAATTCCTATTGATAAGGCTAAGGCGATCGCTGTACAATTGCAACGAGATGGCAGAGTTGTTCACCCATACTTAGGTGTGCAAATGGTGACATTAACACCGGAATTAGCAAAACAAAATAACAATGATCCTAATTCCATGTTTGCAATTCCTGAAGTTAAAGGAGTTTTAGTCATGCGAGTTGTCCCTAATTCTCCGGCTGCAACTGCGGGTATCCGTCGCGGTGATGTGATTGTACAGATTGATAGTAAAGAAATTACTAGTGCTGAACAGTTACAAGGTGTAGTGGAAGACAGTACCCTTGGTCAAGCGTTGCAGATAAAAGTGCAAAGAGGGAATCAGACACAGATGCTTTCCGTCCGCACCGCTGAGTTGAAAGACCTTTCTTAGTTAGTTTTGAGTATGGGGGTATGCTTCATTCAATGGTGTCAACTTATACTCAATACGGCTTAATTATTTGATTCTGCGGGTAGGGGTAAAGCAAGAGCTTCATTGGTGTCAACTTAACATAAAACATTTATCCCCCAAAGAACTCAAGTCATCTCATTCCCAGTCTCTGACTGGGAATGAATTCTAGAAGGCTCTGCCTTCAATGATATTAGAGGCAGAGCCTCATTAACTGCATTCCTAGTCAGAGACTAGTAGTCTGTCAACCCGAAAATGACGGGTGAAGGCAAGCAGGGGGAGAAGAGAGGCAGGGGGGGTAGGGGAGGGAAGAACAGAAGTTTTTTCCGATCATTACCCGTCAAAATAAATTTGACGAACTACTAGGAACGAGATGATGATAGCGTAGCGTGGCCTTAGCTATATTCCCAGTCTCATAGCAAAAGTTTTCTTTTGATGACTGAATAACTAGAAAATTTTTGAACTTGTTTAGGCTAAAATTCAGTAACCCAATTGGCTTGTTGGGGTACGGGAATATAAATTCCGGCTGCGTCTAAGGAAATTTTGAGACGACGACGGTATTCTCTGGCTACAGTCCATTGCTTGAGGGGCTGAGTTTTGATTAAGACGCGAATCATGATACCGCGATCGCTAAAATGTTCGACTCCTAAAACATTCGGCTTTTCCAGAATTTGATGTTGCCATTCGGGATCTTGACTCATCTCCAAACCCACATTTTCAATTAATTGTAAAGCTTTGTCTACATCAGCTTGATAAGAAATCGGAATACTTAAATCAGCCCGTGACCAGCGGCTGGAGAGATTAGCTACAATCTTGACTTCACTATTGGGAATGGTAATTAAACGCCCTTCTGAATCTCGAACTTGAGTCATTCGTAGATTCAACTTTTCCACCAAACCGCCCACAGTGCCGACGGTAATCATATCACCCAGAGCATATTGATCTTCAAAAATAATTAGAAAGCCGTTAATTGCGTCTTTGATTAAGTTTTGGGAAGCGAGAGATATAGCCACACCGACCAAACCGGCACCAGCCAGAAGAGGAACAATATTTATTCCCAAGGCAATTAAGGACATTAAAATTCCCGCACCTACCCAAATAATGGTGGTGATACTTTTAGTGACACCGGAAAATGTGGATATTCTCAATTGTAGACGTTCGGAAGTTTCTGGAGTTAGTAATGCTCCACCACTAATGATGGTAGAGGTAAAATGATCGATGATAGCATAAGTAAACCGGACTATGACATACGTTCCCACACCAACAATAATTAATTTGATGGGAATTTTGGCAATGGTGAGAATCCCAATTTGTAAGGCTTGGGTAGCAGGAAATAGTCCTAAAATAATTAAATTACCACTGACCCAAATTCCAGCTTGTGCAAGTTGAAATAGTCTGGTTTTAACTTCTTGAAGATGTTGCTGTTGTTGATTAATTAATTTGGTAATGGGTTGATCATCTAAGGAATTAGACTCAAATGATTTTAGTAAATTATTACTTAAACGTTTTTGGAAACGACGGACTCCCCAACTCATAATCATCATAGTGATGGTACTAGCAGTAGCAATACCAACTTGTTGGAAAAATTGAGTTTGCGTTTCTGGTTGTGGTTGGGTTAATGCTGTTTTGATAAATGCAGTTTTGTGTAAATTCTCTGGAGTTTGGGTTGTAGCTTTAGGTATAGGTGCAATAGATATGATCATTGAACCCGTAATAGCTAAAAATTGAACTAGCACTCAAATACCTCCTTGGGTAATTCGCAAGGTTGCTATAGTCTTATCAGAGAAGGATGAAAAAGCCAAAAGTTAGATCAGGTCTTAATCTTACTTATATTGAAGATAAAGGTAGTATCTACTAGCTAATAGGTATTTATGATAAAATATGGCTAATTAAATGTATAATATCTTAGAAATAATATTTTTGAAAAATTTCCTATGTCTCGACCATCTTTTGTGATTTTTGCCCAAAATTACCTTTCTGCACTACTTAGTAATTATGGTAATGTTTTCCTGAATGAACTTATTCCCCGCAACCCTAAATTAAGAGTCTATAAACATCCTTCTCGATTTGGTTGGGAACGTACATATATAGAAACACTCTTTACTAATAACCCTAATATATTAGTTAGTCCCGAAGTGGTGGCGGAAGCAAAAATAGTGGATGTATTGTTTGAACCTGATATTAATAAATCTAGGATATCCTTGGGATTATTGGGAGAACTTACTTCAACTCCCTGTATTATTCAACCTCTACGCTGGACACCAAACACGCAGGAAGTAAGAAACTGTATAAATCATTTTTTAACGTGGACAAGTGAAACTAATGGCGGGATTATTCCTGTAAATGAAACTTTAAAAGATATAGATCGGGAAAAATCGGAAGAGGATGATAATAAAACTCAATTGATCATCGTTCCCTCTATTTTTCCTGACCATTTTCAAGGATTTGGAATTAAATCATCTGCTGTGAATATTCCAGGTGTTTATAATTTACCTGCAATTTTTTCTACTACTATCGTTGTTACAAATGAACTACCTATAGATATTTCCACTCTCTGGTTGAGGATTTTAGGACGGGGAAAGACTCAAAGACAGGCGATAATAGAACTTTTTCACTCAGGTATTGATGATCCGCTTTATACTTTAGCTCGGCAACAGTTACAACAATGGTATCAATTTTTATTACAAGGTGATATTGGTAAAGAATCTCATCTGTTGATACAAACTTTGGCTTCATTAACTTAGAAAATACTCTCACCCCTGCACACTAGCAATTATCTGGCCGATATCCTGGGGAGTTGCACCAGTAGCTAACATTGCACGTATTAATAACTCAATGGAAACAGAATCATCTCCATTTTCAGCATTAGCAATTCTGGGTTGACTATCTTATGACTTACACAAAATATCTCTGAAACCCTCTTTTCTTCGTTTTCTTCGTTCCTTCGTGGTTTGTTCTCTCATGATTTGTACTTAACTTCTGAACTTATCCATGTAATAAAACTAGAGGTTTATCAGTTTTTTCCATATTTTTACTATATCAAATCTGATATATTTCGGCATATAATTGGCAAAATTACTTTTGCTGATAAATCGGGAATCAGTATTTACGAGAAAATATGGCTAGTTGTCAGAAAATATTGTTAAAGTACGTAAAGGTTTATAGACCTGTTTCATTTTTTAGAGGATAATTTTCATGATTGCAACAACTCCCATATTAAAGCACGAGGTTAAAGACCTCGCCCTCGCTCCCTTGGGAAGACAACGGATTGAATGGGCTGGAAGAGAAATGCCCGTATTGAAGCAAATCCGCGATCGCTTTGAGAAAGAAAAGCCCTTTGCTGGATTGCGTATTTCAGCTTGCGCCCACGTCACCACAGAAACTGCACATTTAGCGATCGCCCTCAAAGCCGGTGGTGCTGATGCAGTTTTAATTGCTAGTAACCCTTTATCAACTCAAGATGACGTAGCTGCAAGTCTTGTAGCTGATCATGGTATTGCCGTATTTGCTCAAAAAGGCGAAGATGCCGCTACCTATAGCCGTCACGTCCAAATAGCTTTAGATCACCGCCCCAACATCATTGTTGATGACGGTAGCGACGTGGTAGCAGAATTGGTTCAACACCGTCAAAACCAAATCGCTGATTTAATTGGTAGCACCGAAGAAACCACTACAGGTATCGTGCGGTTACGCGCCATGTTTAACGAAGGCGTTCTTACATTCCCTGCGATGAACGTCAACGACGCAGACACCAAGCACTTCTTTGATAACCGCTATGGTACTGGTCAATCTACCTTAGACGGGATTATTCGCGCTACAAATATTTTGTTAGCTGGTAAAACTGTTGTCGTTGTCGGTTATGGCTGGTGTGGTAAGGGAACAGCCCTCCGCGCCCGTGGTATGGGTGCAAATGTCATCGTTACCGAAATTGACCACATCAAGGCTATTGAAGCCGTTATGGATGGTTTCCGCGTGCTACCAATGGCAGAAGCAGCGCCTCACGGTGATATCTTCATTACTGTCACAGGTAACAAGCACGTCGTTCGGGGTGAACACTTCGATGTGATGAAAGACGGTGCGATCGTTTGTAACTCTGGTCACTTTGATTTGGAACTTGATTTGAAATACTTAGCTGCTAATGCTAAGGAAATCAAGGATGTCCGTCCTTTCACTGAAGAGTATAAATTGACAAATGGTAAATCCGTTGTTGTTCTCGGACAAGGACGTTTGATTAATTTGGCTGCTGCTGAAGGACACCCCAGCGCAGTTATGGATATGAGTTTTGCTAACCAAGCTTTGGCTGTTGAATACCTGGTGAAGCATAAGGGTAGTTTAGCTGCTGGTTTGCACTCTATTCCTAGAGATGTGGATGAAGAAATTGCTCGCTTGAAGTTGCAAGCTATGGGCATTTTCATTGATAGTTTGACAGCAGCGCAAATTGACTATACCAATTCTTGGATGTCTGGAACGTAAATCATTAATTAGTTGATTTTTTGGGGATAGGCTTTTGGGCTTATCCCTTTTTTTAACGAACCGCAGAGACGCAGAGAGCGCAGAGGGAGGATAGAATGAGAATTGGTTTGTTTAGATTACAAATATTTTTTGTCTGAATCAGGATACCCAGGATTAGAGGATTTACAGGATTTTGTGTGAATATTTATCTGGTAATATTCCCGATTTTAAAGATTAATTTTCTCTTCATCCTGTAAATCCTTAAATCCTGGAAATCCTGATTCAGACAGTAGGGTGTGTTAGCGAAGCGTAACGCACCAAGATTGATTAAATTTAATTTCATGAATTAAGTTTACTGATTTTGCATCAGTTTAGATTTTTTATTCAATTGTTGGATTTTGGTAACTTGATGATTAGTTAGTTTTTTCAGGGATAGGCGTTTTTGTTTTTCTTTGTTCTGCACTTTTATCTTTAGGATTGAAGTGAAGTATAACTGGCATATGTCTAACTCTGAACAGTTTACCTGTTCTATCATGTTGATGAGTTGAAAAGAAACATAACTCTCTATTTGGACAACAAATATATGTGTAACCTATTAATTTCTGATCAGCTAAATGAGTTTGCCATTTTGTCATAACAGATTCCGTATTTTGAACAAAGACGTAAATCAATAATCCACCATCTTTTTGATTAGAGTCTCCAGTTGAGTATCGAGTATTAAGTTGTTGAAAACCTTCCCATAAATAGTCATAACTGCTATGAATTTTTGCCTCACCAATCCATATATATTCTTTCTTTCTTATAACTAAATCAGCATGACCACCAATTTTTGAATCGTGCGAGGCTGCATATCCCATACAGCACAATTGGTTTTTTATTTCTACTGTCAATCTATCTTCTTTATTATCGGTGTAAAGTTCAGGATTTTCTTGCATTAAATAAATGATTCTATCAATATCTTTATAAATAGCTTTGATAAAGTCATCATATGTTTCTGCCAAAATTCTTGATATAAAACCTCTGAGTTCTGGGATGTTATCTTCAAATTGTTGTAATTCAAGTAAACTTAATTTCTGTATTGACATTATTTACTTAATAATATTTTTAATTAAAGAGCTTGGTTTAAAATACATAAAGACTTTTTCGTGGAAGTCAGGGACTAATTTTCCCGTTTCTGGGTGAATAAGTTCCCCTGTGTTTTGGGCAATACTTACTTCAGTTTTTGATAGTGGATAAATATTTTCATCATTTTCAATTAGTTCAAAATTAGTCTCTAGTAAATTTGTGCGATCACAAGACAAGTATTGGATTGCTTGTAAAATATCACTATCTGTATAGTTCTTATTTATGACTTGCTTTAGACTACCATAAGTTATATGTACTAACCTATTAGCTGCTACACGCAGTAAGTAGTCTAGTAGTTCAAGACAAATTTGTGACTGTGGTTTATCACCCCAATCTTCATAAATTTGATTTTTGATATGTTCTTGACTACTGAGCATTGTTAAGGTAAGTGATTATTCTATCAAAAATAAAGTTATATTCTTCTATGACACTACATTTCTCTATTATAACTTCTTCAAGGATTTGCTCAGTAGCGCTTAAAGAAATTAATTTTCCCGGTAAAAAAAGCTCTATGTGAGAAGTGATCTTTTCTGTGATTTTATAAGACCATGAAATTGCAAGACGATAGAGAGTAATATGATGCACTGCTGCTATACCAGCTTGATGATACATTTCATTTCTAATATCAACGTCACGTCGTCGCATTTTTGCAGATTTAATAGAACCTTCATCAGTAGTAAAAGTGATTTCACAAACTTTTCCCTCACTATTAGATTTATATAAATTATCAATAAGTGGAAAAAAGTTAATACATTCTTTTAAAAGTGTGTCAACTCCTATTCTTTCTTTTACTAAGCAGTTAAACTGCTCTACGGTTTCAACAAAAGCTGTGCCACGTTCCTGTGATGAAATTCCATTAGCAATGTCAACTCTAATTTCTATAAATTTCTTTTTCTTCCAGATAACAACTACATTAAAAAATTGTCTAATACAATGTTTTATAGCAAAAATTTCGTCATAATTATTTAAAACTTTGTTTAGTTCACTCCTAAATTCATTACTCAATTTTTCAGTATTAATCGGTGTACGCTCCGTAAAAGAACGTCTAGTACAGAATACCAATGATAAATTATCATCTGTATCTTTAATATGAACAAGCTTTGGTAATAAATCCGTTTCTTTTAATTTTTCTTCTTTGAGCAAAAAGGGATAACTCTCTAGGAAAACATTTTTTTCAACTTGATAAGATTGAAATAATATGATTAATTTTTCAATAATTTCTGTTTCAACAGAAAATAGTTTAACAGCTTTTTGACCAACTAATAAGTAATCAGAATATAAATCTTTTAATTTATCATAATTTTCAATATTTTCTATTTTATTATGTTCATCGAGTAACTTTTGGATAGTTTTATCAACTCCATGACCTGGTGATATTCCACAGATATTCAGTATTACTTTCATCGTTGTCCAGGGGACTCTTTTGTGAAGATTATCAATCAGATTATTAACATTGCTGATGGATTCGGAAGATTCAGATTTTAATAAATGATGACTTTTCAACTTTCTAAGCGTAATAGTTTAATGAGCAAGTTTGTAATTATTATCACATTTCATATCAAAACTGTCAAGCTACTTCTGACATTAAAAGCTTTATAGGTGCTTTTTCAGTCACAGACATAGAAAACGCTTTAGGGTAATGTATCTTATATTACAACATTCTCACACACTTAGAACCTGAACGCTGCTTATATCTCGCTATTCTTCAAGAAACCTACTCAGAACTATTTCAATAGTTGGTAAAATATTTATTGCGTTGGGTTGCGCTTTGCTTAACCCAACCTACGAGTATAACATAAAAGCATTACCTAAAAAATGAGGTATAATCTAAGATAGCAAATATGGCTTTATGTTTGTATGTCAGCGAAAGATTTTTTTCACAATGCAGTTAGGTTAGCTTTAGAAAAAGATGGTTGGTTAATTACTCATGATCCTTTAATATTTACAGTAGATGGTCTTGACTTTAGAATTGATTTAGGAGCAGAAAGACTATTAGGAGCAGAAAAAGAAGGTCAAAAAATAGCAGTTGAGGTAAAATCTTTTTTAGGACAATCTGAAGTTACTGAATTTCATACAGCTTTAGGACAAACACTTAATTATCGTACTGTTTTAAGAAAAAAAGAACCCAACCGCATTTTATATCTAGCAATTGGTAATGACATATACAAAGAGTTTTTTCTAATTCCCTTTATTCAAGAAATAATTGCTGAACATAAATTAAAATTATTGATTTTTGAAATTATTAAACAGGAGATTGTTTTATGGAAGGAATGAATTATCCTGAATTAGTAAAAACCGTGTTAGCAAGACATACCGAAAATCATAGATCAGAAGGAACAGAAAAGGAGTTAATTTTTGATTGTGAAAGAAATAGTTATTTAGTAGTTCATGTAGGATGGCAGAATAACGAAAGGGCTTATGGTACAGTTATTCATGTAGATATTAGAGATGGAAAAATCTGGATTCAGAGAGATTTAACTGAAGAAGGTGTAGCTAGTGAACTGGTAGAATTAGGAGTACCAAAAACCGATATAGTTTTAGGTTTTAAATCTCCTTTTGTGAGGGAATTTACTGGTTTTGCAGTGGGTTAGATTTTTGTATTTCAATCATCCATTGATTCTGTAAACAAAGATTCCAGATTTCGATAACCACTAACTACACGCACAATTTCAATCCCACCATTAATAACTCGATAAAAAATAACATAACCATCCAAAGGAACACCCCGCAAATCAACCCTAATATATTCATAGCTACGCCCCATATTGGGGAAATTAGCTAAATATTTACATTTCTTCTCAAACTCATCAACAAAACGCTCTCCAGCATCAATATTTCTATTTGTAAAATAATCAATAATTTCTGATAAATCCCGACTAGCTTCTGGAGAGATAATATGTATTTTCATCCTTGTATCTCTCTCGATTGACGCAACTTATCCCGCAATTGTGAAATCACAACATCTCCATCAATACCTTCACCTCTATCCAATTGTTCAATAGCAATATCAACCTTTTCCCGTGTTTCTTCCACCCAATTTTGATAACCCTTATCCCACTCCAAAAGTAACTTCAAAGCCTTACTAATTACATCTTCAGGATTTGTATATCTACCCGTAGCAATTTGCGCTTGAATAATTTGCTCTAATTCCGGTTTAATTTGGATATTCATGATTTCTCCTTTGCGCCTTTGCGCGAAATAAAAAATTATCCCAAAGTCAAAATACCCTCTGGAAAATCCACAACCAAACGCAAAAACTTCAACCATTCAGAACCTAATAAAACTTCTGTAATATTATCCCCCACATGAACAGGAATTTCATATTCCTTACCATCCAATATTACCTTACCTAAATAGATATTAAACCTTGATTCACCTTGTGCTGTTTGCATAGGTTCATTACCAAGAAAAACCCAATCAAGTCCATCCAAATCTTGAGTATTAATTGCCATAAACTTGGTAAATCCTGTATCTAACATCGCATCCACAGGTAGATTTAATCCATCAGCAGTAATCAAATCAAGCTCAAAAAATAGCTGCCCCTCACTACCAAAATTTCCCTGAATCATATTCTCCCAGTCGTTCCTGTTTCATTTAAGCAAAACACATAATTTTTAGCCTTTGGATATTTTTCATGGACTTTTTTATGAGCTTGAATATTATCTTGATCAAGAAAGTATTCTCCACTATCTGGTTCTATGGCAATATACCAGCCATAGTGACTTTCAATATATTCAGAACGGACACGCTCAAAAATTGCCCGACAACGTTGATAAAATATTTCATCTTCCGCTTCTCGTCTAGCTAATTCTTCTGGTGGTATAGTTAGTTCAGGGAAAATTCTTCCTCTTCTTACCACTTTTTTTGATGTTATGTGAGTCATATTATTAACTTGAAATCTAACTTATTATTTTAACTTAAATTGTGCTTAATTGCAACTTTTATCATTATTTGAACATAAATTTTAACATGATTTCCCCTCTTTATTTTCATCATTAAAAGCTGCTGCCAACTCAGGACTAATAATAGCTATTGCACTTTCATGCCATTCATGAATAGTAGCATCAATCAAATCCCAAGCCTCATTAGAAGTATCAGTTAAACGAAAAGCCTCACTCACTTCTTTAATAAACTCTTGCAATTCATCAGCATCAAAAACCCGCAACCAACCATAAGGATGTTCATAACCAATTTCTTGACCCAACAATAACCGAAACGCCAACGATAATACCTCAAAAACCGCCTTACTTTGTGTTACACCTTTCACTAAATAAGCCACATCCTCACGACGCAACAGCGCAAAAGATTGGTCATTTCTAGTAATAGTAATTGGGTGTTCATAAGCCTTATCTAAAACCTTTCCAGGTTGACGATTTAACTCAGTAGCTGTCACTAACTCATCTGAGTAAGCATTGCTAAAAATTGCCATTGACATGATACCTGCGTTTTCCAGAAACGCTGACTTAATATGAATATAATATTACGTACTATTATACGTAACCCTTATCATTTGTCAATAGGTAAGATTACAAAAACCTTTGTTTGGGGTTTCATTTTTTCTTTGCGCGAAATAAAAACCCCAAAAATCCCCATCATTAATCATTAGGAGGATGCCAACTTAAACCAATCCAAATAGCCCTAGCTTGGACAACATCTTCATTATTTAATCGTAAAGCTAAAACCGTACCTCTGCCAATAGCAGTTATCCCAATAATATGAGTACCACCATTTGCCCATTGAAAATGATCTAAGAGACTTCCAAATAAAAAAATGTCCCAAAACTGATGCAAAAATTCTCTCTCTGTGTACTCTGTGCCTCTGTGGTTCGTTTCTTGGGATAATTTATTTCTTGGAAGTCTCTAACCATCTTTGTAGACGAGCATTAAACAAAGATACAGATTCATTCGTTACAGGATCATTAGCTGTTATTTTCGCTCCTTTAAACTCATTACAACGATAACAACAAGCAGCTAAATTTTCTCGCTCATCATTTCCCCCTAAAGAACTAGGCAAAATATGATCCATAACTAAAGGCATACCTGTTAAACGGCTAGATGTGCGACAATATTCACATCTATAGCTCGCCTCATTAATAACTTGTTGACGAAGAGATTTAGAAATAGATGACACTGGTATTATACTAATTGCTCAAAATCTGGAAGAGAATAACCTTTCCACTTTAAAAGTGCATAGGCATAGGCTTTTTTCAACATTAAATAATCAGCACTCACTCGCAGCGATTTCAATAATAATCTATCAGATTCACTTAATTGATTATTTTGATTTTTTTCTAAAAGTTGTAAATGTAATTCTTGCTGACTTTCTGGAACTCGACTTTGAGCAATAGTTAATAACTCCTCAATAGTTAATTCTTGCATAGCGATTAATTCCCCTTGTAATTCCAGAGGTGCATAATCAATAGCAGGAGGAGCATTAATTTGAATAGTCATGATTTATCCTGGTATTGGAACTATATATATTTTATAACACTTCTCTTCCTTTGCGCCTTTGCTCCTTTGTATCTTTGCGCGAAATAAAAAATTATCCCAAAGTTAAAATACCCTCTGGAAAATCCACCACCAAACGCAACAACTTCAACCACTCAGAACCCAATAAAATTTCATTAATACCTTTACCCACGTTCACAGGAATTTGATACTGCTTTCCGTCTAATATCACTTGACCTAAATAAATCTGAAATTTTGATTCACCTTTCGCAGTCCGTAAAATTTCCTCCCCACTATACACCCATTCTAATCCATTTAAATCTTGTGTATTAACAGCCATAAAACCTGCAAATCCCGTATCAAATAGGGCATCTATAGGAAGATTTAAGCCATCATCAGTAACTAATTCAATCTCAAAAAATAATTGCCCATTTTCTCCAAAATAACCATCTATCATATTGTGCCAGTTGTCCCCGTTTCATTCAAACAAAAAACGAAGTGTCTAGCTTGAGGATATTTTTCCAACATTCTTTTATGAGATTGCATTCTATCCTGATCAATTAAATATTCCCCACTATTTGGTTCTATGGAAATATACCAACCATAGTGACTTTCGATATATTGAGGACGGACACGCTCAAAAATTGCCCGACAACGTTGATAAAATATTTCATCTTCTGCTTCTCGTTTGGCTAATTCTTCTGGTGATATAGTCAATTCAGGAAAAATTCTTCCTCTTCTTACTACTTTTTTTGATGTTATGTGAGTCATATTTTTAACCTCAATTCCAACTAACATTGTAACACAATATATGATATTATCTAAATAATCAATATAAAAGTTTTCTAATATGACTCTTAGCCAATCTCACCCCTATCTTTCCCCAGAAGAATATTTAGAAGCTGAAAAATCCAGCCCTATTAAACATGAATATATCCAAGGGCAAATTTACGCAATGGCTGGTGCTAGTGATGCCCATGTGACAATTACCGCTAACTTAGTCGCCCTTTTAAGAAATCATATTCGTGGTACAGGATGCCGTCTTTATGTCGCTGATATGAAAGCGAGAATTGAATCTCTAGATATTTTCTATTATCCTGATATTATGGTAACTTGCGATTCAAGAGATACACAATTTGAATATTTTAAACGATATCCGAGTTTAATTATTGAAGTTTTATCACCTTCTACAGAGGCCTTAGATAGAGGTGATAAATTTAGTGATTATCAAGAATTAGACACTTTACAAGAATATGTTTTAGTAAGCCAGAATCGGCAAAGGATTGATTGTTTTCGGCGCAATGCTGAAGGAAGATGGGTTCTTTATAGCTATAGAGTAAATCAACAATTAGAGTTAAACAGTGTGAATTTTTCTTGTTCTCTAACTAATGTTTATGAAGACGTTACTTTTCCTACAAATTTAAGTAAATAAAATAAGATTACTTAGCTGGAATGGGGGTTTCAAAGCCTCTCCCCGCACCTCTCCCTAACCCTCTCCTAAGAGGCTCCTAAGAGGAGAGGGAAAAGGAATAACATTTAATACTGGAGAGGTTTGGAGAGGGGTTTATTTATACATTAAAAACTTTTCAAACATCCTCTTAGTTTCATCATTAAAAGCTGCTGCTAACTCAGGACTAATAATAGCCATAGAACTTTTATACTACAGTCAGAGACTGGGAATGAGACGAGTTGAGTTCTTCGGAAAAAACTTCTGTTCTTCCCTCCCCTACCCCCCCTGCCTCTCTTCTCCCCCTGCTTGCCTTCACCCGTCATTTTCGGGTTGACAGACTACTAGTATAGGGAGTATAACCGTTTAAAACCCCCTATTTGCCAGCAATATCCTTTATGAAGTCTGGATAGATATTAGGTAAAAAATTGCTCCTAACCTATCAATTTCTGCCAAGTCATTGCCCCAATAATACCATCAGCCGTTAAACCATTTTGCTGTTGAAATTTCTTGAGCGCTGCTTCCGTTTGCGAACCATAAATACCATCGGGATTAGCACCTATACGATATTGTAAATATCTGATAATCACACCACTAGCATGAGTTCCTTGAATAACTCGTTTAGCTAATATCTGATTGATAGCATCCCAGGTAGTGTTACTAGCAATTCCTGTTGGTAAAACTCCCACAATTCTCTGGAATTTTTCCGTTGCTGAAGATGTAGCTGCTCCCATGCCATTATCTTCTACTAAGGGACGATTATTTTTATCAGTAATTTTCAGCCGATTTAAAGCCTGTTGTAGTCTGAGAATGCTCTTATCTTTATTCTGTTCCTCATCTATAACAGGATTTGCAGGAGCATTAGAAGCAGGATTTACAGAAGTACTTGCTACTTTACCTGTTAACCCGGCAACTATGGCATTAGCCATTGCTTCACCATCATATATTTGCATATCTTTGGCAGAATCAATGAAGCAACCTTCTATGAGAATTCCTGGCATATTTGTTCTTTTGAGAACATACAGGTGTGAACCACTTTTAACACCACGATTAAAAAAGCCCAATTTGACAATTTCATCTAATACCTTTTGGGCAACTTTTTTGCCAGCGTCGCTAATAGCAAATACTTCTGTCCCATTAGCTTGTCCATTAAAAGCATTAAAATGAATAGATACGAAAAAATCTACTCGGTTATTATTGGCTTTTTCGCACCGGCTACCTAATGATTGATTTACTGTACTGGCACTATTTGGTTTGCATGAGATTACTGTATGTCCTAAACTTTCTAATTTAGCAATAACCTTATTACCCACTTCCATTGTTAACTTATCTTCCGATTTAATACCACCTGCACCACTATCGGGAGGGCAGTTGTGACCAATATCAATGCCGAATTTCATTTTTATCTCCTTAATTGACTTTGTTGCTATGCCAAGAGTCTGCTACTGGTTAATTTAGTTCCAAAAAGCATAGACATCATTTTAATCTCTAGGTAGAGATTCCCCCATTAATCCCCAAAAATGTTTAAGATCAATGTAAAGAAATATTTCGTAGCAAAAGCGCATGAAACGCATTGTCTTGATTGCTGGGTTTGAATCGTTTAACGTGGACTTGTACCGAAAAGCGGCTGATTTGGCTAGTTCCCGGTGTCCAGAGTTGGATATTCGAGTATTTAGCGATCGCAATATTACCACCAATAGCACGGAAGTAGAAGCAGCCCTGAAAAACGCAGATGTGTTCTTTGGCAGTTTACTCTTCGATTATGACCAAGTTGTGTGGTTGCGAGAGCGTGTCGCTAATATTCCTATCCGTCTCATTTTCGAGTCAGCACTGGAATTAATTAGTTTAACCAAAATAGGAGCATTCGCTATCGGTGACAAACCCGCAGGAATGCCCAAACCCATTAAATTCATCCTTGACAAATTCAGCAACGGTAAAGAAGAAGACAAACTCGCCGGTTATATCAGTTTTCTGAAAATTGGACCCAAGTTATTAAAATTCATCCCAGTCCAAAAAGTCCAAGACCTTCGTAACTGGTTAATTATCTATGGTTACTGGAACGCTGGCGGTTCAGAAAACGTCGCTGCCTTATTTTGGACAATTGCGGAAAAATACTTAGATTTAAAAATTGGAGATATACCGCCACCCATCGAAACCCCCGACATGGGTTTATTACATCCCGAATATCAAGGGTTTTTTAGATCACCGCGTGAATATTTACAATGGTATCGGAAAAGGGACCAGGACGTAGGGGCGCAGGGCCTGCGCCCAATCATTGGTATTTTACTTTACCGAAAGCACGTTATCACCAAATTGCCCTATATTCCCCAACTGATCCGCTATTTTGAAAAAGCCGGTTTAACTCCCTTACCCATCTTTATCAACGGCGTAGAAGGTCACGTAGCCGTCAGAGATTGGATGACCAGCGACTACGAAACCCAACAACGTCAAAGAGGTAACATTGAAACTCCTTCCCTTACCGCAGAAGCAGTAAAAATTGATGCCATAGTTTCTACCATTGGATTTCCCCTAGTTGGTGGTCCGGCTGGTTCAATGGAAGCAGGAAGACAGGTGGAAGTAGCTAAACGCATTCTCACAGCCAAAAATGTCCCTTATATCGTCGCTGCACCGTTATTAATTCAAGATATTTACTCTTGGACGCGCCAAGGTGTAGGCGGATTGCAAAGTGTTGTACTGTATGCTTTGCCAGAATTAGATGGTGCGATTGATACAATTCCCCTCGGTGGTTTAGTCGGTGAACAAATTTATTTAGTTCCTGAACGAATGCAGCGATTAACTAATAGAGTTAAAAGTTGGGTTTCTCTCCGCCAAAAACCTATTTCCCAACGGAAAATTGCCATTATTTTATATGGGTTTCCCCCCGGTTACGGTGCAGTGGGAACTGCTGCATTATTAAACGTTCCTCGCAGTTTAATTAAATTACTAAATGCACTCAAAGCACAGGGTTATACAGTTGGTGATATTCCTGAAGATGGTGAAGTATTAATCCAACAAATTAAAGAAGCAGATGAAATTAATCCCATGAATGTGGAGACGTTTCATGAAACGTCTCCACAAAATAAAAATACCGTTAATGCCAGAACCTTAGAAAAATGGTTAGGATATCTTTTTACATCTCGCATTGAAAAACAATGGAAATACCTCACCAGTAGCGGCATTAAAACATACAATGATGAGTTCAATATTGGTGGTGTGCAATTAGGAAATGTGTGGATAGGTGTCCAGCCACCTTTGGGAATTCAAGGTGATCCCATGCGGTTAATGTTTGAAAGAGATTTAACCCCCCATCCCCAATATGCAGCCTATTATAAATGGTTGCAAAATGAATTTGCAGCTGATGCAGTTGTTCATTTCGGAATGCACGGAACCGTTGAATGGTTGCCCGGTTCACCATTAGGAAATACTGGCTATTCTTGGTCTGATATTCTCTTGGGAAATCTGCCAAATCTCTATATCTATGCCGCAAATAATCCTTCCGAATCAATCTTAGCCAAACGTCGTGGTTATGGAGTATTAATTTCTCACAATGTCCCACCCTATGGACGCGCTGGTTTATATAAGGAATTGGTGAATTTACGCGATTTAATTGCAGAATATCGGGAAGATCCAGAAAAGAATTATCTGTTAAAGGAAGGGATTTGTAAAAAAATTGTTGATACTGGTTTGGAGGTAGATTGTCCTTTTGATGATGCTAAAAGGTTGGGTATTCCCTTTACACCGGAAAATGTGAGGATGTTTAGTAATCATGCTTTTGATCATTATTTGGTTAAGTTGTATGAGTATCTCCAAGTTCTCGAAAATCGTCTTTTTTCTTCTGGTTTACATACTTTAGGTGAAGCACCGAATCATGAGGAGTTAACTGGTTATTTGGATGCTTATTTTGGAAACGAACCACAGAGCCACAGAGAACACAGAGAGAAGGAGGAAGAGGAAATTACAAGGTTATTAAATCAATCTACTGATGAGTTAACAAATCTTTTGCGGGGTTTAAATGGTGAGTTTATTCCTCCTGCACCTGGTGGTGATTTGTTGCGTGATGGTGCTGGTGTTTTACCGACGGGTAGGAATATTCACGCTTTAGATCCTTACCGGATGCCTTCTCCTGCGGCTTTTGAACGGGGTAAGGAAATTGCCAAGAAAATTATTTCTCAATCTTTGGATGAAAATAAGAAATATCCGGAAACAGTAGCAGTTTTATTATGGGGTTTGGATGCCATTAAAACTAAGGGTGAATCTTTGGGGATTCTCTTGGAATTGGTAGGTGCTGAACCTGTGAAGGAAGGAACAGGACGCATCGTTAGATATGATTTAAAACCTCTGGCTGAGGTTGGACATCCGCGTATTGATGTGTTAGCAAATCTATCGGGTATTTTCCGAGATAGTTTTGTGAATATCATTGAATTATTGGATGATTTATTTCAACGGGCTGCGGAAATTGATGAACCGGAGGAAATGAATTTTATCAGAAAACACGCTTTGATTTTGAAAGCCCAAGGTGTGGAAAATTCTTCCGCAAGATTGTTTTCTAATCCCTCTGGTGATTTTGGTTCTTTAGTTAATGATAGGGTGGTTGATGGTAATTGGGAATCTGGAGAAGATTTGGGAAATACTTGGGAAAGTCGCAATGTCTTTAGTTATGGTAGAAATGATAAAGGACAAGCTAGACCAGAAGTATTACAGACCTTATTAAAAACTAGCGATCGCATTATTCAAGAAATAGATTCGGTAGAATATGGATTAACCGATATTCAGGAATATTATGCCAATACAGGCGGTTTGAAAAAAGCCGCAGAAAAACAAAGCGGCAAAAAAGTACAAGCCAGTTTTGTCGAAAGTTTTTCTAAAGACACCACACCCCGCAATTTAGATGATTTATTGCGAATGGAATACAGAACCAAGTTATTAAATCCTAAATGGGCTGACGCAATGGCTAATCAAGGTTCTGGTGGTGCTTTTGAAATTTCCCAACGCATGACGGCGTTAATAGGTTGGGGTGGTACTGCTGATTTTCAAGATGATTGGGTTTATGATCAAGCCGCAGATACCTATGCTTTAGATCCAGAAATGGCGGAAAAATTACGTAAAGCAAATCCCGAAGCTTTTAAAAATATTTTGGGGAGAATGTTGGAAGCATCAGGACGCGGATTATGGCAAGCTGACGGAGATAAGTTAGAAAAATTGCGTCAGTTGTATGAATTGAGTGATGAACAATTGGAAGGGGTGACAGTTTAATAGCTTTAATTGTAGGGTGCGTTAGCGACAGCGTAACGCACCACATCTCAAATCATATTTTAAAACCCACATTCCGCAGGTGTTTTTTGAATTTTCGGAATTATCCATAACCCAATGATAACAAGGCTTTCAGACAATGACACGCAATTCTATATTAGAGCGATGCCTTCGGCGCGGCGTAGCCATCGCCGATATATTTAAAGCTCGAATCAAGTTTATTGAGAATAATGTCAATAAATTAGTTGGTTTGAGATTAAATTCATTGAATACCGACCTAGATAGCAAAAAGCATGAACTGGTTATTATGATTGGGTTTTAGCTGTTTTATGAAATTCTTTTTTTGACAAAATAACCTGCTGGGA
>NZ_LJOU01000179.1:0-5007 GCF_001672085.1 Anabaena sp. AL93
GCTCCCCTGCTCCCCTGCCCCCTGTTCCCCGGTTAATATTTCCGCCATACTCGTTCTGCCAAGTTGCTAAATCCCGGTAAACGGGAGGATTTACCTTGAATGACCCGAAAAATCAACCAAATACTCACTAAAAAATAACCAGAAGTCAGGAAACTATTGAGGATTAAAAAGCGAAGTGTCAAAAAATTCGTTGCTGATTCAGTAGTTAACAATAAATAACCTAACATCCAGATAAAAGCCAAGGTAATAGACAAACGACTGATTGCCAGTTGTTCCCGACTACCCTGCCGCTGATAGAGAGTCCACAGGGAGGGAAAAAAGCCGATAATGGGAATCAAATACAGAACGAGTTGTGTTTTTGAGATATCTGTATCTTTTGAGGGCAAGTTATCCATAGTGGTTGATGTGATCATAAACTAGAGATGGTGAATAATAGTCGTTAAGTTAGAGATAAATAACTTAAGTTACTTGTTAGGTAGGAGGCAATTAATAATTGATAATTTTCATCACCTATTATCTGCCTCAACGAGATTAATACTTGGTCAAGCAGAAACCCATTTAGTTATATAGTGTAATTACTTAAAAATGCAGACACGCAAGCTACTCAATTGGTGGCAAACACTGACACCTATAGCCAGATTTTTAGCGATCGCCCTACTTGCGCCCCTATTAGTTCTGAATGGTTGGGCTATTGCCGCAATTTTCAATTATTTTCACTCCCTGATTGTTATTTTAGTCGGAGCTTCCGTATTAGCATTTTTACTCAGCTACCCCGTGAGTTGGATGGAAAATCACGGAGCGAAACGAGAGCAAGTAGCCATTCTTGTATTTTTGTTAGCATTATCCATTTTATTAGCTCTAGGTGTCACCCTGTTTCCTCTCGCCCTGACTCAAGCTCAACAACTGGTGGCGCGGTTACCAGACTTAATAGACTCAGGACGTTCTCAATTAATGATCCTCAATGAAAAAGCAGAAGGCGCTGGTTTACCAATCAACCTCGATGCTTTAGCCGCACAAATCAACGATCGCGTCAAAGGACAATTACAGGCGATCGCCGGACAGGTGCTAAATTTAGCGGTGATCACTGTTACCAGTCTGCTCGATTTCCTGCTGACAATGGTATTAACCTTTTATTTATTACAGCATGGCGGTGAACTTTGGCAAAGTTTAGTAGAATGGCTACCTGGTAAATTTCGCGCCCCCTTTTCCAAAACAGTTCGTTTAAGCTTTCAAAACTTTTTTATCACCCAACTAATCCTCTCAACCTGCATGGCTTCTGCCCTAATTCCCACCTTTTTATGGCTAAAAGTTCCCTTTGGTCTATTATTTGGGTTAACTATTGGAGTCATGGCACTTATCCCCTTTGGTGGTTCTGTAGGTATCGCCCTTACCACCTCTTTAGTTTCACTTCAAGATGTTTCTATGGGCGTAAGGGTATTAATAGCAGCCATAATTGTCCAGCAAATTCTGGAAAATCTGATTGCACCGAGAATATTAGGCAGTTTTACAGGATTAAACCCCGTGTGGATTTTAATTTCTGTCTTAACTGGAGCGAGAATTGGCGGACTTTTAGGCGTAATTGTTGCTGTTCCCTGCGCTGTGGTTATTAAAAGCATCATCAATGCCATTCGTCCCTCAACACTTAATCTGGACACAGAAGACTCTCACCCCGAAGAGATATCTGCACCCATGACACCAGAAGCATCTCCGAAAATAGAGCCTAATAATTCTTTGAGTGTTTCATGACATACTCATCCGCCATATTGCTCTCAAAGTAGATTATCGTCCGGTAAAAAGCCTAGTTCTGTATTGGGTAGATAAGATTTAGTAAAAATGTTATTGCTGTTATCTATCGGGAAGCAAACGCACCTAATAGCATAACACCAGCGGCTGCTAAAACATAACGTCTACCCAAACTTACCCCATAACGTCGTTGCAGAAAA
This sequence comes from Anabaena sp. AL93, assembly GCF_001672085.1. NCBI lineage: Bacteria > Bacillati > Cyanobacteriota > Cyanophyceae > Nostocales > Nostocaceae > Anabaena > Anabaena sp. AL93. The sequence continues at coordinate 1,944 of NZ_LJOU01000179.1, forward strand.
TTGGTTGTGACAGAATTCATCCTTTTACCTCAATTACTCCAGATTTTCAGGTGTCTATTACAAAAGACGTTGCTAATCTCCTAATTGTTCACTATCTCATCCACAGATTCATAAATCCTCAATTGTTACAGTTTTGGTAACAACTGTTCCCTGTTCCCTGTTCCCTGTTCCCTGTTCCCTGTTCCCTGTTCCCTATTCCCTATTCCCTGTTCCCTGTTCCCTGTAGATAAACATCAATTATTCTTACTCACCAATACAAACCCCCGCGTCTTCCCCGCACCGACATCACTTGTATTCATTGCTTTCCATAAATCCTCTGTTTTTACCCAAACAGGTGGATATTTATAGCGCGAAACATCCATAATTAAAAATCTATCTGTTAACTCGTTATATGCCGCTAAAGGCGAAATATGTCCACCTCGTTCTTGACCAATTTCCTGACGTAAATAGTTAATAATAATAAAATTTCCTGGTTGCTTTAAATTCTCTGCTGCTAACTTGCGAAACTCTGCTAAATTTGTCCCACCAGCATGATACACCTTAACTTGCACGTCATAACTTTCCAATAATCCTCCTAACTGATCTAAAGTCATACCTTGACGGGCAACAACTTCAGAACTTACCACAGTTCTAGTTTTTGCATTACTAAAAAAATTATCTTGGGTAAATACCCGAAATGGCTTATATTGTAGTGCTTCTGGTGCAGGAACTTTCAAACTATTTAACACCATAACCATACTAGCAACGCCACAATATGCCTGATTAATTTGGGTGACAAACTGCGTACTTAATGGAAAAAAATCATTGTTTGATTTACTGGCAATTAATAACCTTTCACCTTCAGGAGTATCAAAACCAATCAAGTTTGGGGAAAGTGATAATGTTTGGGCAAAGACATTACCTCCAGCTAAACAAATGCCTAAAGTAATAACTTTAACTGATGTTTTGATAGAATTGATTGCTGCCAATTTCATAGTTTATTTTCAACCTGATTTAAATTATTTTTAGGACAACAGCAAGGCATCATTTTATATTATTAAATTAAAATTCCTGCAATTCCCGCAGTAATAAAACCCGCTAATAATCCACCAATCATAGTTCTTACACCCATACGGGCTAAGTCTTGTTGGCGGTTGGGTGCTATTCCTGTCATTCCACCAATAGTAATGCCAATTGAGCCAATATTAGCAAAATTACATAAGGCATAGGTAGTAATAATAGCTGAACGTTGAGAAATTTCTTGTTTCTTAATCAGTTCTCCTAAATCCAAATAGGCGATAAATTCATTAAGAATCGTCTTTTTACGTTTTCACCAAAGACGAATTTTGCACCAACATCAGAAAAAGCTAAAAAGTTACCAACGATATTTCCCAAGGATTTAAATAAGTTCAAACCCCAAGCCGTTTTGAGAATGACTATAGCCAAAATCAATTCCCACCCTAACCCCCAAGCAACTGTACGCCAACGCACGGCTTGACGATTCACGGACAGGGCGTAGGATATACCGATGAAAACACAAATGCCTAAAAATGAAATAGCGCGTTCCATATTCAATGTTTCCATATTTTTTGCAAATAAGCTTCAGAATAACTTAATTTCCGATCATTAAGTGCCGAATTAGCTAATTTAGGCGGTATTTATCACCAAAATGCTGCTAATGCAAGGAAATAAAAACAGGATATTTGCTGGCTTAATTAATCTTAAATATAAAGAAATAATTAAAAGTATACAAAACTTAAATAAATTGTTATTACAGAACTATGCAAATGGGAATAAAGAGTGTATATTGGTTTCAACTTCAGTATACCGAAAGATTTATAGTCTACCAATTATGAGATACCTCTGGTTCACAACAAAAATGAACCAGGGGTATCTGTGTTTTGGGGAACTGATAATTAGACATCTGGTAAAAAAGTAGAGACGTTCCATGGAACGTCTCTACACGGGTTTTAAACCACGCACATTTAATTCTCACCAGATGTCTATTGATAATCATAAGTAATGAATTATACATTATCCAGGATCATGCTTATCTCTCCAGCTTTTTCCTGTAAATCTAAATCTTGATAGATTTGCAAAATCTGAGTTAAAAACTGATGAGCAATAACTTGATTATCAGGCTGATTTTGCTGTGTCCGTTTCAGGTAAATTTCCCCTAACAGCTTATATGCTGAAGCTGTCAATTTTTGGCGGTTGTAATCTTGAAAGACTTGTAAACATTCTTGAGCCATTTCTTCGCTCCGGTTAAGATTTTCTAGAATTTCTACCTCTAGGTAAACACGAGCTATATCTAAAGCTTCTTCGGCTTTATTTACTATTTGTCCCAGTTCATCAAGATATGTGAAGCCTTTGTGATAGTATTCCTCAAATAAACCAATCTTTTCTGGTATTGAAGAGTTATCAACAGGTAAAAGATGTAGATCTGCTGAATATAGTAAACTGAGTGTAGTGTAATCGTAAGCAAGATTTTCTTGATATTGTTCTAGAGTATTGATTTCTATAGCTTGGTGGATATTTTTCTCAGCTTGTTTCAGTAATTCAGTAACTTCTATAGTGTGTACGGTATTTTTGGCTAATAAGATTTGACAGTAAGCAAGTCGTCGAAAACATCTAGCAACATTTTCATCTTTACCTAATTGTTGATAAAGTTCCCGACTTTGTTCGTAGTAACTGATTGCCTGTTCGTATTTACCCCAACCTTGATAAATTCTTCCTAGCTGATAGTAAGCAAGAGCAATTCTATCTTGGTCATTTAACTGCTGACAAATAGCTAAATCTTGGTTTTCACAATCAACAGCTTGCTGATATTTTCCCCATTCTCTATAGCAATCAGCTAGGTTATACCACTGATTAGCTACATTTTTCTCTTTATCTAATTGTTGATAAAGTTCCCGACTTTGTTCGTAGTAACTGATTGCTTGTTCGTATTTACCCCAACCTTGATAAATCCTTCCTAGCTGAAAATAAGCAAGAGCAATTCTATCTTGGTCATCCAACTGCTGACGAATTGCTAAATCTTGGTTTTCACAATCAACAGCTTGCTGATATTTTCCCCATTCTCTAT
>NZ_LJOU01000012.1:0-71462 GCF_001672085.1 Anabaena sp. AL93
AGTATATACATATATTCTAATGAAGTCAACAGGTAAAGGAATTAAAAGAACAAAAAATCAGCCAGTCTTTTATGAAGAACTGAAGAAGCACCGAAATATAATGGTGACTAATACTGCTTGGGAAAATTTAATCAAGGCTTCTAATTCACTGGAGATCAGCGTCAGTGAGTTAATTGAAAGAGTGGGTAGAAATATGTATGGCAATATCAAGAAAGATGACTGTGACTAAAGTCACACGAGCCGCTTATATCTCAGGGCTAAAGCCGCTGAGTTTTACGCTTACCGGCTGTTCCTATAAACTACAGGTTTCATCTTGAACGTGGTTTAAATTAAAATGGCCTGTGAATTTTATTTTTTTCAGAAATTATGTCTACAGAAGGGACTCCTGTTAATATTCCACAGACAGCTTTAGCCGCTTTGGTGGATGTTTTTGTGCAGCAAGGTCATCCACGTCAATATGCTGAAGCGATGGCGACTTCAATCATTTTTCAGACTGATTTAGATTTACGGAATGCTCAGATTGCCAATCTCTTAGGCTGGCTGAAACAGGAGCATAATGATATCTATCCCTCAGCCTTAGATGTAATTGGCAAAACTTCCGAAGAATTTGAACGTCGAGTTCAAGAAGGTTAAGTGTCTAGACTCGATTTGGTGAATTTCAAAAAATAGGGTCAAAAATTAGCTGTTTCAGCTAATTTTTTCCTCAAAGGTTTCCCACTTACCAGGTATTCTTATGACTAATTTCAAAATTATTTCTCCTCTATCTGCGATGCCTACTACCAGCGAAGCTATCGCTCAACAAACCCGTCAAGCTGCTAGTAAGCTGGCAGTTCTCTCCTCTGAGGCCAAAAATCAAACTATTGAAGCGATCGCTCAAGCTTTAGAATTGGCAAAGGATGATATTCTGCAAGCAAACCTAGCTGATTGTCACGCAGCAACAGCGGCAGGAATCGCTAAACCCCTTTATAAACGGTTGCAGTTAGATGAACATAAATTAAGGGATGCGATCGCTGGTGTGCGAGATGTTGGTAAACTAGAAGATCCTATTGGTAAAGTCCAAATTCATCGAGAAATTGACACTGGTTTAATTCTCAAACGCATTACCTGTCCTTTAGGCGTTTTAGGCATCATTTTTGAAGCCCGTCCCGAAGCCGCAATTCAAATAGTTTCCTTAGCAATTAAATCCGGTAATGGTGTCATTCTCAAAGGTGGTAAAGAAGCTTTACATTCTTGTACAGCCATAGTTAAAGCCATTAAACAAGGATTATCTCATACAGCAGTTAATCCTGATGCTGTACAATTATTAACCACCAGAGAAGAAATATTAGAACTTTTGCAATTAGATAAATATGTAGATTTAATTATTCCTAGAGGTTCTAATGCTTTTGTGAAATTTGTCCAAGATAATACCCGCATTCCCGTATTAGGTCATGCTGATGGCATTTGTCATCTTTATGTAGATCAAGCCGCTGATATTGCCAAAGCTATTAGTATTACTGTAGATTCTAAAATTCAATATCCTGCTGCTTGTAATGCCATTGAAACTTTGCTAGTTCATAGTAGCATTGCTGCCGAATTTCTCCCCCAAGTTGCCACAGCTTTACAAGCACAAAATGTAGAATTAAAAGGTGATGAACGTACTTTAGAAATTTTACCAGATATTGCCCCAGCCACAGAAATAGACTGGCAAACAGAATACAGTGATTTGATTTTAGCCATTAAAATAGTTGATTCTTTAAATGAAGCCATATCCCACATTGAAAATTATGGTTCTCGCCACACAGAAGCAATTATTACTGAAGATATCACAGCCGCAGAAACATTTCAAGGCTTAGTCAATGCAGCAGGAGTTTATCATAATTGTTCTACTCGTTTTGCTGATGGTTTCCGTTATGGATTTGGTGCTGAAGTGGGAATTAGTACCCAACAAATGCCACCTCGTGGACCAGTTGGGTTAGAAGGTTTAATCACATATAAATATCAAATGTCTGGGAATGGACATATTGTGAAAACCTACACAGGTGCAAATGCAAAATCATTTAGTCATCAGGATTTAGAATAGTATTATTAAAAGAATGCAGAATTTAGAATTTAGAATTTAGAATTACGTTTTGCAACGGGGATTTTACCCCGACGCAAAACCCGCTGCTTGTAGAAGCAGGGGACTTTAACCCCCAAAGGTAAGTTAAACTAAGGCTTTTAATAAAGCTTGTAGTTTAAGTTGCACTTCGGCAAATTCCTTTTGAGGATCTGAACCAGCAACAATACCCGCACCTGCATACAGTCTGGCATAATTACCATCAATTAAAGCCGAACGAATCCCCACAATAAATTCACAATTTCCTTCTCCGTCTACCCAACCTAAAGGGGCTGCATATAAACCCCTTTCAAAACTTTCATAACGGCGAATTTCTGCACAAGCAATATCTCGTGCTGCCCCGGCAACTGCTGGAGTAGGATGCAGTTTAGCAACGATTTGTAAAGGGTGAATATTATTGGGAACTACTGCACTAATTGGTGTCCATAAATGTTGGATATTAGATAATTGTCGCAGTCTGGGGGCTAAAACTTGGGGGAATAAACCCAGTTGAGATAAATGTTGAGTAATAAAATCTAGAACCAGTTTATGTTCGTGTTTTTCTTTGGTACTATTAACTAAATTGTTAGCATTTGTAGCATCTTCTGTGGGTGTTTTTCCCCTTGGTGCAGAACCTGCCAAAGCATCAGTAATTAACTGCCGTTTGTGAATACTAATTAATCGTTCTGGACTAGCACCAATAAAGTTTTGTCCTTGACCATTACTGGTGGAAAATACATTGCAATTAGGATGTATTTGGCGGAGATTATTTAAAGATTGTAATAAGTTAAAATCATGATTAGCACTGACATCTAAGATATCAGCTAAAACAATTTTTCTTAACTGGTTAGCATGAATTATTTCTAAAACTGAGGAAACAGAAGTTTTAAATTTTTCACCGTTATTAGTGATTTTTTTATATAAGTTTAAGGGAAATTTATCAATATTTAGAGAATGGGTATTCAAAGATTTAATAATTTCTAAATGGCATTGTAAATTATCCAATATTTTGGTAATATTAATCCTAGAATTAATAATTGTATTCATTATTAATGTGCAGCGACTATTTTTTAAAGTTATTTGCCAACAAGGTAAGAAAACCGTAGCCGCAGGAAATGGATAATCTGCTTTTTTATGCTGATCAAAAAAACTGAAAGTACAAAAAAATTGAGGTAGGGAAAAAGTCTGATTTTGATGAGATATAGGAATTATGTTTTTTAGACAATTTTTGATAAATTCTTCCGATTTTGTAAACCTATCTTTACCAGAAATTTCTATTTTATCTAAAGTGCCAATTGCCGCCATTGCTTCACCATTACTTCTATTTTCAAAATAAAAGTTTATGGTATTTTTATGATTAAATTTATCGAAAACTAGCAAAGGATCAACTAAGCCAATTTCTAGGGGAATACTCACAATTTTACTATAATTATGGCGACGGCAATTTTCCTGAATCTCTAATAGTAATTGATTAAGGTATTTGTAGTCTACAAAGGTGTGGCTGCGACATGGTGAAATTGTCATGGATGTATAAGTTAATTTTTATTAAGTTATCTTCCTAAAATGTAATAAATCATGGTGGTATTTTTATAGGTAACATAATTCAGTCACCATTAACCAGCATAAACTTAGCTTGATTATGGGGTTTATCCTGTTTTGGCGGCAAGATAGCGGGTTTTATGCCAGGATATTCGCCTATAATCATAAAACTAGCATTTTTTGGTAATTTATTGATTGTACCGATAAGTGATCAACAATCCTAAATCTAAAATAGCTAGTCAAGTATCATGCAAAATTATAAAATTTAACTGATAACTAAAGTTCTGGTAATTTAATTAATCACAACTGATGACTTCAACTCAGATTTCACCACCTCAAGCTAAACTATGGATGGCGGCTATTAAACCGCCAATGTACAGTGTTGCTATTATGCCGATTTGGGTAGGTTCGGCGGTAGCATTTAGGGAAATAAAGATTTTTAATCCCATAATATTCTCCTTGTTTATTGCTGCGGCAATTTTGATTTTAGCTTGGGAAAATATTAGTAATGATGTCTTTGATGCCGAAACAGGAATTGATCAGAATAAACATCATTCATTGGTGAATTTAACTGGTAATAAAACCTTAATGTTTTGGATAGGAAACCTGTGTTTAGGTTTGGGTTTGTTGGGAATAATAGCGATCGCTATTTTGCAAAAAGACCCCACAGTTATTGCTATAATCCTCTTATGCTGCGGTTTGGGCTATATGTACCAAGGTCCCCCTTTCCGTCTAGGATACCAAGGTTTAGGGGAAATTCTCTGCTTTTTTGCCTTTGGTCCATTGGGTATGAGTGCGGCTTATTATAGTCAAACTCAAACCTGGTCTATGACCAATTTAGCAGCTTCGGTAATTTTGGGCATTGTTACCAGTTTAGTGTTATTTTGTTCGCATTTTCATCAAGTTGCAGATGACATAGCCGCAGGAAAGAAATCTCCTATTGTGCGTCTAGGAACTCACACTGGTGCAAAGGTTTTAGTGGGTTTTACTGCGAGTATTTATCCTCTAATTTTGTTATTTGTGATTTTGAATATTTTCCCAATTTGGACATTACTTAGTTTTCTGAGTTTACCTTTTGCGGTGAAATTATGTCGTCATGTTTTAGAAAATCACAACCAACCAGATAAAGTCAGCAATTCTAAATTCATCGCTATCAGAGTTCAGTTTGTGAGTTGCTTATTTTTGGGTTTAGGATTTATTCTTGGTTAAGGCACATTAAGAATAAACGAACCACAGAGGCACAGAGGACACAGAGGAATGAGAGTTTGAATGTTTTTTATTTGGAAGTCCTTCATGGTTTATCAATTTTCCTTCCGTTACTTTAGTCAAAAATTCACAAATCCCATTATTACTAATCATGGGGTTTGGGAAACCCGCGAATGTATCATTATTCGCTTGATTGATGCAAAAAATAATGTTAGTTGGGGGGAGATTTCTCCCATTTCTTGGTTTGGTTCAGAAACTATCAAACAAGCTTTAGATTTTTGTTATCAACTTCCAAAAGCAATTACTCAAGAGATAATTTTAGCGATTCCAGATAATTTACCAGCCTGTCAATTTGCTTTTGAATCTGCTTTGGTTATGGAAAAAGCTACTAATTTTAATCTCACCTACAGCGGCTTATTATCAGCGGGAAAATTAGCTTTAAATCAATGGGGTAATTTATGGGAACAAGGATATAAAACCTTTAAATGGAAAATTGGTGTTGATGAGATAAATCAAGAATTAGAAATATTTGATTTACTAATTTCCAGTTTACCAACTTCAGCAAAATTGCGTTTAGATGCTAATGGGGGACTTACTTATCAAGAAGCTGAATTATGGTTAAAGAAGTGTGATCAATTCTCATCCAAAATTGAATTTATCGAACAACCTTTACCTGTAGATAAATTTAGAGAAATGCAAGAATTAAGTAATTCATATTTTACAACAATAGCCTTAGATGAATCTATCGCCAATCTTCACCAATTAGAATTATGTTTTCAACAAGGTTGGCGGGGAATTTTCGTGATTAAACCGGGGATATTCGGTTCACCATTTCGGTTAAAAGAGTTTTGTAAAAAACATCAAATTGATGTTGTATTTTCATCGGTATTTGAAACCGAAATTGGGAGACAAGCTGCATTACAATTAGCAGCAGAATTATCTGGTAATAACCGCGCTGTTGGTTTTGGAATTAACCACTTTTTTCAACCACAAGAATCAAACTGGCTAGAAAGTCTATGGAAAACCTTTTAGATAATATACAAAATTATGATTGGCTAATTTGTGATCATAGCCAAGAATTACCACAAATAGCCACAGAATTATATTTAAAATTAACTCAGTTATCAACCCCAAAAATTATTATTGCAGAAAGATCACCAGTGAGATTTTTAGCCAGTTTTATTGCAGCTTGTGCGGCTAAATGTCCGGTTTTTCTCTGTAACCCAGATTGGAGTCAAGCGGAATGGGAACAAGTCTTTAATTTAGTGCAACCAGATATAGTTTTAGGAATAGATCATAATTTTTCAAAATCACCAATTATCAATTATGAATTACCAATTACTAATACTATCATGATTCCTACAGGTGGTTCATCAGGAAAGATTAAATTTGCTATTCATACATGGCAAACATTAACTACTTCAGTGCAAGGATTTACAGAATATTTTCAAATCAATTCAGTTAATTCATTTTGTGTATTACCATTATATCATGTGAGTGGATTAATGCAATTTATGCGTTCCTTCACAACAGGAGGTAAATTAGTAATTACCTCATCTAAAAAATTAGAAACTTCTCAACTACCAAATATTAACCCAGCCGATTTTTTTATATCTTTAGTTCCCACCCAATTACAAAAACTTCTCCAAAATCCCGAATTAACCCAATGGCTATCCAAATTTTCTACAGTTCTGTTAGGAGGTGCGCCACCTTGGGATGAATTATTAGAAAAAGCAAGATATCATCAGATTAGATTAGCACCTACCTATGGCATGACAGAAACCGCTTCTCAAATAGCAACTCTTAAACCTGATGAATTTTTACAAGGTAAATTTAATAGTGGGAAAATTCTCCCCCATGCTAAAATCATCATTGATAATCAACCAGGAAATATAAATATTCAAAGTCAATCTTTAGCATTAGGTTATTATCCCCAAATGTGGGAAAATAGAGATAACTTTGTAGTTGATGATATTGGTTTTTTAGACAATCAAGGCTACTTACATATTATTGGACGGAATAGCGACAAAATCATTACAGGTGGAGAAAATGTTTACCCCACAGAAATTGAATCAGCGATTAGAAAAACAAACATGGTAATAGATGTCTGTGTAATTGGTATAACTGATAAACATTGGGGACAAGCATTAACAGCCATTTATATTCCCAAAGATAGAAATATCTCCCCCAGAGAAATTCAAACCCAAATAAAAAATCAACTGAGTAAATTCAAAATTCCCAAACATTGGATTTCCCTACCAAACCTACCCCGTAACACCCAAGGTAAAATCAACCGTCAACAACTCCAACAAATCGCCGCAGAATTTATAAAAACTAACTAATGGAAAATTACATAACCTCCTCCCTCGACCTTCTTCTCTCTGCGCCCTCTGCGTCTCTGTGGTTCGTTTCTAACCAATGATTCATATAATCTGGTAATTCCTGCTTAATTTTACTGCTAGCATCAATACAAACGTGCCTAGTAATTGCCTTAGCAACCATTGCTTCATCTCCTGTCATTTCATAGGTAATTTCAAACTTATCCGAACCTATTTTTTCCGGTAACAAACTAATTACTAAATTGTCACCACAATACATAGGACGAAAAAAATCTACATTTGCATGAACAATAGGAAAAGCTACAGATGGATTAGTAAAAAATGATTTAAGATTAATACCAGAAGCTGCTAATGAAACCTCATAAGCTTCATGACAAATTCTCAAAATGTTAGCAAAATAAACGACTCCAGCCGCATCAGTATCTTGAAATCTTACAGTGTGGTAATACGTAAAAGCCATTACAAAGATGTCCTGAATTAAAATCTGCTATTACATATCATTTTACTTCATATTAACTTTTAATAAAAATCCCATGATCTCAGAACCGATAGATAATGTTTTTTGTCAATGCGTAAGTCCTAGTACAGCATGGCGCAAATAAAGTAACCATTCTTAATAAGCTGTTACGCATTTGCTTTTTTTGCCTAAAAGCCTTACTACAAGGACTCTAGGCTGCAAAATATTAAATTTAGCTGCGTAACAGCTTAGCTATTACGGGTTGAGGTAAATAAATTTCATGCTGTTATTGATGAATCGTTTCTGGGCGCAGACCCTGCGCCCCTACTTTCTGAATTTTTCATGGTCAGAATCTACTAGTACAGCCTGGTGTAAATAATATGACTATTAAAAGCTCCGAAAATTTGATTGATTACAAGGCTTGAAAATGGTTTATTCACTTAGGGAACACCAAAAAATAAATTACCCAATTTTGTGGGATGGGCATCCTGCCTGTCCTTGATGATTAGCAGGCAAGATGCCCGCACCACAAGAAATTTTTGGGTATTTTTTTAATTGGAAGTCCCTTAAGACGCAGTGTAGTAGTATCATAGGAATGTTATTACCAAGTATAACTACGCATAAATCGGGATGACAGGATTCGAACCTGCGGCATCCTGCTCCCAAAGCAGGCGCGCTACCAAGCTGCGCTACATCCCGTAAAGCCATCAAAACCAAACTCCACACGAACCGAATCATGTATTTTTGGTTCATCTCGACTATCATATCACAAAAAATAATAAATGCAAACCCAAATGATCCAGAAAAATCAGATTTAGGGAAATATCCTCAATTCCCTAATCCCCACACCCCAGCCACCTTGATCACTGAGGATACCAAAACATTCCTTTTATACCTTCAGGATCTGACATAAAGCCCATCGTCTTATAGAAATCTACAACATGAGGGTCGGCAAAAAGAGTGACATTACTAATTTCTTCACTCCTGAGTTTTTTGAGGACATATTTCATTAATGCCTTACCTAGTCCTCTACTTTGAAAATCAGGATGAACGACTACATCCCAAATAGTGGCATTAAAAGCATGATCTGATGTAGCACGGGCAAAACCAATCAAACGCTTTTTGTTTCCTCGCACTTGCCACATAGAGGCTACGAGAAAACTATGCTCAATAGCTTTTTTTACTTTTCTAAGAGGGCGACGTGACCAGCCAACTGCATCACAGAGTTCTTCAAGTTCATAAAGGTCAATATCTCTTTCCGTACTGAAAACGATTTGATCCTTACCTACACTAGAATTACCATCAACTTCCGCTGTATGCTCATTAACAGCAGTGTTTTTATTTGTCGCTAAAGATTCAGGAGTGCTAAACCAAGTTTTCCAAAAACCCATGCCAATGCAGTTCGGGTAGTATGACTAAAATTGGTTTCCACTTTTAAAAAGTGTTGATTCACATTTAACATCACTATGATTATTGCCGGCTAATTCACTAGAAACATTCTACGCGGTTTAGCGATTTGCAATACTCACAGCTAGTTATCAAGTGTTTCTTCCCAATCACTCTCAACTCTAGCATTTTGTTTTGACACTACTCCATAAAACTGAACCAAAGGCAAAAATTTTCCGAAATTCAAGTATCTTTCTCATTTTCGTGACTAGTGGTCTGTCAAATTTATTTTGACGGGTAATGATCGGAAAAAACTTCTGTTCTTCCCTCCCCTGCCCCCCTGCTCCCCTGTCCCAGTTTGTACAAAACAAGCAAGTCCTACCCGCAAAAATGGCTTCTGGTTTAAAATCTTCAACTCTAGAACTCCTGAAACGCTTTAATCGGGCGTTTCCCCAATTCTATGAGCAATTTGTTAGCAGTGAGATTCAACTTCAAAATTTACGCCTAGCATACCGTCTTTATAAAACTAAACGGGCTGTTATTGAGATGAAGCCAGAAGGGAGCAAAAGCGCCCTTCATTTTGCCTACCGCAATCAATCTTTCCTCTTGAGCGATATTTTTGGTGTCCTAGCAGCTTATGGTTTAACTATTCACGGTCTAAGTTTATATGGTCAAATTCGACCACCAATGCTGGTTTTTATTAAATTACTGGTATCTCGTGGCAATAAAGCACTGACTGAAAAAACTGCTGAAAATGTTTGTCGTGCCATTCGTGAGGCGTTAGCAGGCACATTTGAGGTAGAAGAAATGCTGGCTGTAGAATTTAATCTTGATGCTGGTTTGGAACAGGTACAAACTGATTTCTATGTTGATCCTGTTTTTCATCTTCCGGCTTTAGTAATTGAAGCTGATAATCAACCTGGATTATTCTATAAAGTGATGTACGCTATCTGGCAAGAAGACCTGCTGGTGGTTAACGCCAATTTACTAGTTTGGCGCGGACGGACTCGACTAATTCTTTATTTGTTAGGTCCGAATGAAAGTCTCATTCCTGAATATTTAGGTCACAAAATCGCGGAAGGAGTGAAACATAGATTACTTAATCAATAAAATTAGCTCAGTAGGTTGGCGTTAAAAATTGTTGTTATGACAAGGCAAGAGGTTTTAGGTAATTGTACTTTTATTTACACATTTTGTTTATTTAACGTCTATCTGCTTAATTCAAAATTTTAATTTTTGAATTTTTGGTTCTCTGTTCGTGTTGAGTTGTATTGAGTCGCACCCACCCTTGAGGGTACGATATTTAATTATGGCAACAATAGAAATCTTAGGCGTTCCACATACTTATGAGCTAACTGCTCCCACATCATGCCCCCATACTTTAGTATTTATCCACGGTTGGCTAAATAGTAGCGTATATTGGCAACCTGTGATTTCTCGTTTATCGGTAGATTTGCAGTGTTTATCTTATGATTTACGAGGTTTTGGCGAATCGCAGTCTCAGGTGACATCAGATATAGAACTGGCTGCTACAGACTCTAGTATGGTTAGTTTGTCTTTGGATTCTATGCACTCTCCATATGCTTATGCTCAGGATTTGGCTGTGCTTCTCCAACACCTGAATATTTCTAGTGCTTGGTTAGTTGGTCATTCCTTAGGTGGTACTATTGCTCTATGGACGGCGGCTCAACTACCTGATTGTGTTCAAGGTGTGATTTGTATTAATGCCGGTGGTGGGATTTATCTGAAGGAAGCTTTTGAGCAATTTCGCGCCACTGGGCAAAAATTTTTACAGGTTCGTCCCCGTTGGCTTTCACAAATGCCTTGGATTGATTTGTTGTTTACTAAAGCTAGTGTGTTGCGTCCTCTAGACCGATATTGGGCGCGTCAACGACTGATTGATTTTATTATTGCTGACCCTGAAGCTGCTTTGGGAACTCTTCTCGACTCTACTACGGAAGAAGAAATTAACTGTCTACCCCAATTAGTATCCAAATTAAAACAGCCAGTCTATTTTTTAGCTGGTGCTGACGATAAGGTGATGGAACCTAAGTATGTCCGCCATTTAGCAAGTTTTCATTGGCTTTTTCAATACGTGGGCGATAATGTGATTGAAATTCCCGATTGTGGTCATCTGGCTATGTTGGAGCAACCAGAAGCCGTAGCTGAACATATTCGGTCATTGGTCATTGGTCATTAAGAAAATTCTTCTTTCTCCTGAACTCCTGAATGGGCGCAGGCCCTGCGCCCCTACCTCCTGAACTAATTTTCGTATAATTGCATGACTTGGTTCAGTGAGAGCCGGGAATGCACTCCTAATGTGAGGGGTGATGTTCTCCCAAGCGATAGATGTTCGGCGGCGGCACAGCCAATCATGGCGGCGTTGTCGGTACAAAATTTTAAGGGGGGGAATAAAACCCGGATGTTATGTTTGTTGGCTGCTGCTTGTAAATGCTTTCTCAGTCCACTATTAGCAGCTACACCACCACCTACGGTAATGGTATCTAGTCTATAGTTACGAGCGCAGGCGATCGCCCTTTTGGTGAGCGATCGCGCTACAGTATCCTGAAAACTAGCCACTACATCCGCTATTGGTACTTCTTTGCCCTCTTTCTCTAACTGCTGCACTAAACGTAATACTGCTGTCTTCAATCCGCTAAAACTACAATCATAAGGATGATAACCCCCACCAGGTAAAGAAATTTTTCCTTCCGGTAATGTAAAAGCTTGGGGATTGCCAGTTTGTGCCAGTTTATCAATTATTGGTCCACCGGGATAACCCAGTTTTAACAACCGCGCCACTTTATCAAAAGCCTCACCCGCCGCATCATCACGGGTTTCTCCCAAGGTTTCGTAGATACCATAATCTTTCACATAAATCAAGCTTGTATGACCTCCAGAAACAAGTAAGCTAAGAAAGGGAGGATTTAAACTTGGCTCACTCAAGTAAGTCGCGTAAATATGACCTTCCAGGTGATGCACCCCTAAAAAAGGCAAATCATGGACAATTGCCAGAGTTTTAGCAGCCGTTAATCCTACCAGCAACGCTCCTACCAGTCCAGGCGCACAGGTGGCAGCTATTCCATCAATCTGACTCCAATCTAAGTGACTAGATGCGATCGCTTGCTCTATTTCATAATTCAGCGTTTCTAAATGCTGACGTGAAGCCACCTCTGGCACTACCCCACCATATTGTTGATGAACAGGAATTTGTGAAGCAACAATACTGCTACATACTTCACGATTCTTAATAATTGCCACAGCAGTTTCATCACAACTGGTTTCAATAGCCAAAACGGTTGTCATAGTAGATTAATAGGGAATAGGGAACAGGGAACAGGCAAGGGGGGCAAGAGGCAAGAGGCAAGAGGCAAGAGGCAAGAGGCAAGAGGCAAGAGGCAAGAGGCAAGAGGCAAGAGGCAAGGGGCAAGAGGCAAGAGGCAAGGGGCAAGAGGCAAGAGGCAAAAGGCAAAAGGCAAGGGAATATATACATTCTCTCATATCTCCCCTACTCCCCTACTCCCCTACTCCCCTACTCCCTACTCCCTGCCCCCTGCCCCCTGCCCCCTGCCCTTTTCCCTATCTTTTGATTGAGAAGCTTTAACTTTTATTGACTTCAACTTTACTCAGTCCCCAGCCAAGAGTATGATGACTTCCTAGTTATCTAAAATAAAGACTGTACAAGCCGCTTCGTTTTGTACAAGAAACTTCTCGTTTTGTAATAAAAGGAAACAACTCCATGAGACGATTGTTTGCTTTGCTTTTGGTGATGACTCTTTGGTTCAATTTTGCTCCTGAAGCTAAAGCACTAGGCGCAAATCTTGTTCCTTGTAAAGACTCTCCCGCCTTTCAAGAGCTAGCACTAAATGCCCGTAACACCACCCCTGACCCCGAATCAGGTAAAAAGCGGTTTGAACGTTATTCTCAGGCACTCTGTGGACCAGAAGGTTATCCCCACTTGATTGTAGATGGCCGTCTTGATCATGCTGGTGATTTTTTAATCCCTAGTATTCTCTTCCTCTACATTGCTGGTTGGATTGGTTGGGTAGGCCGTGCTTATCTCCAAGCAATCCAAAAAGAATCAAATGCGGAGCAAAAAGAAATCCAAATTGATTTGGGTCTTGCCCTACCTATCATCACCTCCGGTTTTGCTTGGCCAGCAGCAGCAATCAAAGAATTGCTCTCCGGCGAATTAACAGCGAAGGATTCAGAAATTACCGTTTCGCCACGTTAATTCATTTGTTTTCACTTATTCATTCTGGAGACTAAATTCATGGCTGAAAAAGGCGACGAAACCAACTACTTGCTGACATTCATCTCTACTGCCCCCGTTGCGGCTACAATCTGGCTAACAATCACAGCCGGGATTTTGATTGAATTTAACCGCTTCTTCCCCGACCTACTTTTCCACCCCCTATAGGTTGAAAACACGGTTAGGAAAAGCTAAGTAAATTAGCTTTCTCTTCTGGATTGTTTAGCAATAAACAATCTTAAATAATGTATGAAACTCGTAATCTTAACTATAATTTACGGGTTTCATGCCTTAAAAAACTAACAACAGTGATTCAAGGAATCGAACAATAGTTATGGCAATAGCAGCAGGACGTGACCCACAAAAAGGCGACCTAGAAACCCCCATCAATTCCGCCCCTTTGGTGAAGTGGTTTATTAGCAATTTACCAGCTTATCGCCCCGGTCTAAATCCTTTTAGACGTGGTTTAGAAGTTGGTATGGCTCATGGTTATTTGTTATTTGGACCTTTCGATAAGTTAGGTCCCTTACGCAATGCCCCTAATGCTAACTTAGCTGGTTTACTGGGCAGTATTGGCTTGGTTGTAATTTTAACTGCTTGTCTATCTTTATACGCTAATAGCAATCCTGATAAAGCTCTTGCTAGTGTTGCTGTACCCAATCCTCCTGTTGATGCTTTCAACTCTAAGGAAAGCTGGAATAATTTTGCCAGCGCTTTCTTAATTGGTGGTATCGGTGGCGCAGTAGTTGCGTTCTTCTTGACAGGTAATTCTGGATTAATCCAAGGTTTATTGGGTTAATTTGATGACTGGTAATGGGTAATAGTTGCTAATTTGGGCTATTACCCATTTAGGGAAGAGGCAAGAGGCAAGAGGGAACAGGCAAGAGGGAGAATTTGTTTACCAATCACCCATTACCCATTACCCATTACCAGATATTTATTCAAAAATCGCCTTCTCTATTTCCTTTACAGCTTGCTCAAAATCATCATTGATAATTTTTATATCAAATTCGTTAGCAGCGACAATTTCCTCTTCAGCACGTTGCAAACGAAGAGAAATAGCCTCTTCCGCATCTTGTCCGCGCCCGCGTATCCGCTTTTCTAATTCTGCAAATGAAGGTGGTAAAATAAAGATACTGAGAGCGCTAGGAAAGGTATGACGAATTTGTCTTGCTCCTGCTAACTCAATTTCTAGCACCACCAACTTACCAGCTTGAACGTGATTCAGCACAGCCTCACGGGGTGTACCATAACAGTTACCAGCAAATTCTGCCCATTCTAAAAATTCGCCTTGAGTAACTAACTGTTCAAACTGACTCCGACTAATAAAGTGATAGTTTTTACCATTGATTTCTCCCGGACGGGGAGAACGAGTCGTTGCAGATACTGAATAATGCAATTCTGGATAACGCCGGAGAATTTCATTCATTAATGTACCTTTGCCGACTCCACTCGGACCGGTTAAAACAATTAGTTTGCCCAGAGGCAGACATTCTTTCGTATTTGCACCATTATGGGTAGGTAAGACTTGCATTATCCGTGAAAAGAGTGAATTAATAAATACAAATGATTCCTTAGTCTTGTGTTAGCGACTAAAATAACTAATACCATTTTGAACTTGGGACTTGAGATGGTTAAATACCTGTGGTATAAGCTTTTGCGCCAGTATTTCTCATCCTCACTCTTCAAAATAGCATCAAGACTAAAGAATTTGTAGCACTGGTGACAGAAATCCAGTCTATTCATATCCTACAGCCGATATGGTACAAATAGAATTGGGTTGATAATTATGCCGATGATTAATTATCTACAACATGATGATCACGAGAAATGACAAACCGATTGGCTACTGTTTCTGGCTGAATCGCGGAGAGAATAACATGACTAGAATCAGTAATAATCACTGCCCTAGTCCGTCTTCCATAGGTAGCATCAACTAATTGACCTCTATCCCTAGCATCGGTAATAATCCGTTTAATGGGAGCAGATTCTGGACTAACGATGGCAACGACTCTGTTGGCAGAGACGATATTACCAAAACCGATATTGATTAATTGAATTTCCATAAAAAAGATTTCAGCTAAACGAAAAATGAAAAGCTCGTAGTAAACTTATTCCCATGTTATCGCTAAAGAATGGTAGTTACAACGATTTAAACCACGTTAGCCAGAGTTTTTTCATAATTAATGCTTTTTTTAGCTGTATTATCCGCTAAATCTCCTAAAAATATTCCCTATGATATATGCAGAATTGTAGGGACAGAACCTATGCACTCCTCATTCAGCAGGTATTTTAAGATAAAAAATCAGGCGTTGCTGATTAAGAGTATGATTTTATTATGCCTACGGCACGCTGCGCGAACACGCAGAGGCGCTCCAGTCGCAGAGAGTAAGAGTTTCATTTTTTTTGATTTTTCAATTTCATACCTCAATTCAGCAACGCCAAAAATCATATCGGAGACAAAATAACCTGCCCTTAAAAATACTTTGAGTATATTTACTTATACTAAATGTGGGTAAAAACCCTGAAATAACATATTTATAGGGTATTTGTTGAATTTACATTTCGTTACATATATTCATTGTTTAACGCCAACTTATTTATTTTTTTATTTGGAAGTCTTTAATGCTTGCCATTTTTGTTGTAATTGCTGGTAGTTGGGAGTATGTCCACCATAACGCCAACTCACATAAGCATGACAGATTTCATCTATCACCTCAGCTATTTCTGGAGAATGGTGTTGGTATGCAAGCTGGGCATATTCTAGGGGTGTTTGACTAGGATGCTTACCTAAACCCTTGTTGGCAGTCCATTGTAGCATTTGTTGGTACAGTCTTTCCATAGGCGGTAATTTCTTTAACCAACGCAAGTTAAGCCACTTCCGCCATTGTCCCCAACCCAGCCAAGCGAAGAAAGCGGCGATTGTCCCCACGATTAAGCCGGTTAATATTCCTAACCAACCTTTAGTAAATAAACTTAAGAACCAAGCTACCCCTTGGAATAACCAGCTAAATATCGTCCCAAACACAGTATTTAAAATAGCTGTAATTGGTGAAGGTAACCAACCAGCTATCCAATTCCAAAATTGACGCAGCACACTAAAAGTTTGATCTTCTTCGATAGAAGGGGGAATCAAAGGATGTCCAGGAATTGGATCAAAGGTAAACCAGCCATACTTGGGGAAATAAACTTCTGTCATCGCATAGGCATCTGTATTGCGGACAACATACATCCCCGTAAACGGATTAAATTCTCCTGGGGCAAATCCCGCCACTAGCCGTGATGGAATACCTACAGAACGTAGCATAATCGTTAATACAGTGGAAAAATGGTCGGGATAACCACCTTTATTTTTGAATAAAAAGCTTTCTACTAAATCATCCTTTTCATCCAAATAAGGCAAGTCCAAGGGATTGGTGGGTAGGGTGTAATTTTGTTTGACATACTGGGCTAAATAAAGAGCTTTTTCGTAAGCCGAATCTAGGCTTTTAGTCCCTGGAGAACGGGAAACCCTTTGTTGATCATAACTAGCCAGTGCTTCTTCGGTTCGTTTTCGGACTTTATCGGCAATTTTTGGTGGGATTTGCAGATAATACTGTTTAATATTAGTTGGGTATTTAGTTGAGGCTTTAACCAATAAAGAGCGATCGCGGTAAGGGACATCTGAAACAACTGTATATGTTAGCCCTTCTGACAACTGCACTGGCGCACGTAAACCATCTTCCTGATCAATGGCTATGGCTGGAGTGGGAAAATACAAGCCTTTGGGATAGGACATCGCTGGAATCAGGTTAGGCAATTCCGACACCAAATTGTAAGTTTGCACCACCTCTTTGGTGAGAGTCGTGAATGGTGGAGGATCAATAGAAATCCGGGCAGTCCAAGGTGATTGTCTGAGAGTGGTAACTTGATCATTACGGGAAATATTCCAACCTTTGCCTGTGTAATTGTCAAAGGCTAGAACGCGCCAAAAACCTTCAGCTTGCGATCGCACCCGCATCACCACCTTGGGTTTCATCTCTCCCCGCAGATTTTGGTTCATCTCGCTATTAAAACCGTAATAAAAATTATTATCTAATTTTCCTGGTTCACCAGCCATTCCTGAGCCTCTACCACTATCATTACCACTACCTTGACCATTACCCTTACCTTCACGGACATAACCGGGATTAATAATACTCCTGCCTGTAAAATTATCTGGGACTTTCAGCGGCGCACTTACAGGAAAAGACCTCAGTTGATAACCAGGAAACCGAGGCAAAATAGCAAAAATCCCCAGTCCCAAAGCCACAATCACCAAAAAATTTAAAATTAGAACCTTAAAATTGAAATTAGGATTATTCTTTTTGGCAGATTTTTCCGAAGTTGATGGCTTGAACCCTAGACGAGATCGGTAATCCAGCACTAAAGTGGGGAGAGCGATCGCTAAAAACAACAGCAACACAGGCGCAAAAGCCATAGTTTGGCTCAAAGTCGCCGCCACACCCACCAAAATCAACCCAATTACAATCGAATAGCCCAAATCCTTCCGCCGAGGCGTATCAAAGCTATGTAATACTTGCAATTGAATCAATAACTCCGCCAAACTTAGCCGAGTATCATTCCAATTACCAATAAACCGCCCAAAAAAAGCCCCCAAAGCCAACAACATTCCAATCGCAATACAAAACTGGATCGGAATATTAGAATCACGACGACGGTAATAACTCCACCACGTTCCCACCACAGTCAGTGGAACAGTCCACAGACTAAATTGAGTCTCACCAGCAATATCCGTAGCCACAATCCCCAAAATTACCAGTACCATCACTAGCGCTCGCAAAGGAATCGAATCTTCCACTTCTTTGACTGGCGATTTTCCTCTAGTTGGTTGCCACTGCTTACCTAACGGTAAACGCCAAAACCGATTAATCCTAGACAAATTAAACATTTTCAAATAAGCAAAGCTATGATGTAGACGCTGCGGATACTATACTAGGTAGAAAACTATCATCTCGTTTTCAACTTCCCCCCTATCCTAGCTTCAGACTCCCTGAGAGTACAAGTATCCCGCTCATAGCTAAATATTGAATTGATCTTGTTGATTGCAAAGAGAACTAAGTTTTAAAACCAGGAAATTCAGCAAGATTATGATCCATTAGTTGCCATTAGACATCTCCAGAAATTAAAGATGCTTGACCTGAAACCCTTGTAGAGACGTTCCATAGAATGTCTCTAGCATCTTTTTTAGAGATGTCTATTGCTCCCATCTAACTCCTAGATAGGCAATATTACCTTAGATTTTCACCTGAATAGCCAACAACAAAGGCTGTTGATCTAATTCAGGGAACTCCACTGCCAAAGTATAAATTGGCTGATTTCTATCAATTTGTAACTCTACAACTGGTATTTCTGAAGTCTCAGATTTCACAAATTCTTGAGTATCATTACCCTGGAGTTGTAAAATCCCCGGCGTAGGTAATTCACCCTGAACCGTCAACTTGATGAATTTACCTAAATTCCGTAATTCTACTCGAATACTCAAAGTCCCCACCGTAGTGAGCCATTGTTTCTCTACCAGTGGCTGAGTCAATGAAATTGGCAAAGTTAAATTTTCCAACAACTGCTTGGCTGCCATTAAAGACAAAGCCATTTGTTGACGTGGCAATAAATCAAAATAATCACTCTCAACATCAGCCGTAGCTGTCAAAGTATCAGCAGAACGATAAGAGCTTCTCAGGACTAACCCAGCCAAATCATTAATAGCTTGAGCATCTGTAGGGAACATACTTTCTACCACCTGAACTAACTTAGCTCCCAGAGGTAAAGAAGATGTCAATAACACCTGACATTTTTCTAGCAATTGCCAAAAAACTTTTTCAGGCAAAGGAATAGGCAAATTTAGCTTAGATTGGTGGACAGTCCACCCCCAAACAGGAACTAAACCCAGAGATTGTTCTTCTACACAGTCGGGATACTCCATTGATTGTGTTTCCCAAGGGAACAACGGCGGATTTTTTTCTACTTGGTCTTGTAAACGACGTTTAAGAATAGCTTGAAAACGTTCTTGCACAGTAGGAATTTCTCCCAATTGAAAGGTTTGGGGCTTTTCTTATCAATCTGAGTTCACCAATAATTTGGCTACCATCTTGAAATGAATATCTACCCCGTCAATTTCCTCACATTATAACAAGCTATACCCGTAAGTGTTGAAGTTATGATTTTTCAATACCCAAGCAAGTTGATCATTTTGTGAAGATTCACAAGTCACCATTCATGGGTAGATGCACTAGATCCGGACACTAAAGAATTCCGAATTTCCCAAGCTTGTTCTAAAATCTTCAACCAACGTTTCTGTAATTGTGCCATTGACAGGCCTAATATCTTAGATATTTGCTCGTCAGGTTTTCCTTGCTGCTTCAAATCTAAGATAGACTTTTGTTTATCATCTAGTTGTGCCAGATAAGTTTTCCATTGAATCGGAGTTAAACCCAAATTAGTGGGTAAAGAAACTTCCAACCACTCATGAACCAATTCCCAACGATGTAAAAGAGCAAACCGAATTAAATGATATTTAAACCGTTGCTGTAAGTAATCACGCTGCCGAGATGTTAAACCTAAAATTGACTCAATCTCTGGTGCTGATAAATCTTGAAGACGCAAAGCAAAGTAATCAGCACAGTCAGATTGTTCTTTTTCTTCTAAATAATCTATTAATTCAGTAATCACAACCGAGCGCAGGGTATCTTCTTCTGGTTCGGGCTGCATAGCCATAGCCGAGCGCAATTGATGGATAGCTGGTTCTTCCCAAGAACCGTCAAACTCACCACTACCACCCTCTGATGCCTGTTCTATATCTACACTTGTTTCTAAAGGCTGTTGCTTGGAAAAAGTTTGCGCCCGCAAAATAATTAGCTGTTGCTGCCTTCCGGGGAGTGGAATCCGACGTTTACCATATCGTTCGGTAAATGCCATGTATTCTCCCAATTCTAAAAGAGTCTGGGGGCGATAGGTCGGAGCTAATTGGTTTTCCCTTCTAAAAGCATTTAAAGCCTCCAAATAAAAACTCTGGAGAAAATCTTCAATGATAGTCAACCGCCCTTGATAGCTTAATTGCTTGTGAGGGGGATTAATATAACGATAAACAATAGCACTCAGTGTGCTGTGTAATTCTATCCTTCCACGACTTGAACCTAACTGATAGTATCGAATACACTGTTGTAACCGATGTTTAGCTAGGCTCATGGCTGAACTTTCTACAGACCCGGAAGTTTGAATGCGTTTACTTTCATTGCAAATTCGCAGAACTTCGTTAGTAATTCTCACCGACACATCGTGACAATTTTGCTCCGAAGCCTTAGTTGACTGTTGAAGTTCCCTAAATAGGAATTGAAAGATGACCTCCACGCTGATAGAAATTTTCCCCTGATTAGTTGCGATTGCTGTTGAATTCATAGTCCCAGTTCTCAAAAAGACCCTAACATACTTTGGACACGACTTGTTAGACTTTGGATAATAGTTTCATGGTTGTTGTGTACAAGTCAAACGCAAACCAATTTACAGTGAGGATATGTGGCATAAGCAGATTGAACTTGACAAATCCCAATTTAGTGGGATATTTTCTTGCTCATGTTTTAGCCATTATCCAAAAGTCATTTACAAATCATGATGGATTTAGAAGCACAAATTCAATTGCTGATAGACAATGCACCCCAGGATGGCGTGACACCAAAGATTATGGTATCAATCGCCCCTGTATTAGTCGCCATTGCCCAAAAGTTAAACCACTACCAATACTTTATTCTCCAAAATTCTGAGCAAGATTGGGTTTTAACTACATTGAGCAATCGCGCAAATCCAGGAATAGAAAAGCAAGTTATTTACGCTTTCCCTACCATACAAGATGTTTCCCTAATCTCAGATGCTGGGCGTGACCCTCACTTGCTGCCAACCCTCATGGATGTTACTCAAATTTTATTCCAATTGGTAGCTTTGAAACCAGTACACAGCATAGTTTTTATAGAAACACCAGGAAATTTAACCAATACTGTAGAAGTGCGGCGTTCTGAGCTAGAAAAGCTGATCCAGCAACAATTACAGCAATTTAAAGCCCAAAAAACAGTTCCTCCCAATATTGCCTAACTAAATTTGGGATTTAGGAAATTTAATATCCACAATCCCAAATCTTAAATCGCCCTCAATTTTGCTTAGTAGTTGTAGGGTGCGTCAGACTGTATAAATCCTGCAAATAAACAGATTGTTGATATCTGACGCACCCTACCAATGTTCCAGTTGCGTAAGTCCTGCTTAAATCGCCTTAACTTTTTTTTAGTAGAGCCGACTTAGTACATAGTCGGTCAAATTCATCAGTGCTTCACGTGATGCTGATGGTTCTAAAACACCAATAGACTCGGTGGCTAACCTAGCATGGTGAGCAGCTAATTCTCTCGCCCTTTGGATACCTCTACTATCATGGACTAGTGCCAGTGCTTGCTCTAAATCCCCTGCCTGGGCAAACTCTCGTTCAATCAGGACTTCTAAGTAGGGTTTTTCTTCTAAAGCAAATAAAACTGGTGCTGTCAGGTTGCCACTTTTGAGGTCAGAACCCGCTGGTTTACCCAGGGTGTCTGTTGAACTGGTGAAATCAAGAATATCATCTACTATTTGAAAGGAAAGACCTAGATGGCGACCATAACTGTACAAGTGTTCGGCAGTTTCTAGGGATGTTTCACTAATTAATCCAGCAGCCTTAGAACTGTTGGCAATTAATGAGGCTGTTTTGTAATAGCTTTTTTGCAGGTACGTTTCTGTAGAAAGACTAGCATCAAAACGATTTAACCCTTGTTGGATTTCTCCAGCGGCTAAGTCCATAATTACTTCAGAAAGCAGTTTAACAACATCCAAATTATTTAGATTTGCTAAATACCAAGACGATTGTGCAAAGAGAAAATCCCCTGCAAGCACAGCAATGCGATTACCAAACAAACTATGTACAGTCGGTACACCGCGACGAACATTTGATTCATCTACTACATCATCATGGACTAGACTGGCTGTGTGAATCATTTCTGTAATTTCTGCCAGTCGTCGGTGACGCGGGGTAATATCTTCTTCGAGCATGGTTGCCCGCGATATAAGTAGCACTATTGCAGGTCTGATTCGCTTCCCCCCAGCACCGAATAAATGTTCGGCTGCGGCATAGAGAATGGGGTGGCGATTTCCAACTAGCTGTTTAAGGTTATCTGCTAGTATTTGCAGGTCTGCTTCCACAGGGGTAAACAGGGAGGTGGCTGGGGTCATGGATGGGCGGACTCTGACTTAGGTTACGAAAGTTTACATATTCTTTAATTTTAAGATAACCCAGTGTCAGCGCAAAGTTTTCCTTCAGCAAGATGATTTTTAATATCTATTGCGTTATTCACACATTAGATTATGAATGTGTTATAATCGGAGGCTATCTTAAGGTTAAATAGTTCTTGCTAAATTTGTTAATTAATAAATTGCGTAGTAACGAAAACTTTGATGTCAATAAAATAACACACATTGACGGTAACTTCAAGTTGACGGTTAGCAATGAAAAATTTTTAAATTTAGTCCAGAAATTAGCTTCAAATTCAGGTTGGCTGTGTTAGGCTAATACCTAGAGATATTAAGTTTTTCAGATTATTCACTTCCAGCGTAAAACCATCATTCAGTGATTTTACGTGATAGCGTTGTGAGTATAAAATAACTCGTCGCCAAAGAGAAAATAGGAATAATCCCTAAATTCTAGGCAATAACCATGCCTTTTGAGTTGAATTGTGCTTTTCCAGTTATGGAACTAACTCAACGTATTCAACGCACGTTGAGTCTTAGCGTACATTTATTTAAATTGGTGTGAGGTCAATAACACAGGCTGGGTAGACTGCTGATAAGCGCGGTTAGAGTTTGCTGCCGAGCAAAATTGCTGCTGTCGGATGTATAGCCTGGGAAAGTTGATATTAAAGAAAATAAATTGATTGACCAGAGAAAATTAGTTTTCGCCTGGAATGTTTTGTATAGCTAACTACATTTATCAAGGTGTGCTTGATTAATTGAGTTCTGCTGGTTCTGTATGCAATTTTATATTCCCTAGTAATTAAAGATGGTGGAACAATGATTTACAGAAATATGCCTATGATGATATTTACTTTAGCTGCTGGCTATTTGTTTAGTGTATATTTGTTATTGGCTTTAGCAAAGCGAGCAAGCAAAAGAAATGTTTCTCAAAGCGGATCTGATTCTGGACAGGATAAATATAAGCAGCAACGGGAATTAACTACAAATGTAACTCAAGCTGTCAATAGTCAATGAAAGCAACTTGTAGGGAGCAGTACCGCAAGGCGGAAGTCAAAAGTCAAAAGTCAAAAGTCAAAACGAAGACAGCATAGGCTTTTTGATGATTTAGAATGGTTTGTTTACGCCGTGTTGTAGTAGGGTAAAGAGGAGATAAATATCTTTGTTTGCTTCTGACTAGTGGTCTGTCAAATTTATTTTGACGGGTAATGATCGGAAAAAACTTCTGTTCTTCCCTCCCCTACCTCCCCTACCTCCCCTACCTCCCCTACCCCCCCTACCTCCCCTACCTCTCTTCTCCCCCTGCTTGCCTTCACCCGTCATTTTCGGGTTGACAGACTAATAGTTTTTGGGCGCAGGCCCTACTTCTGGGCTTTAAGAGAGGACGGTATCAGCAAAACATACTTGTTCTACCATTGGAGTATAGCCTAACCATTGTAAGCTAGATTGGGTAAATTGCTGGGAACAACCGCTGACAGCGAAGCGGGTAGGCATTGGTGGATGAGTATTCTTGATCCCTAGTATATCTAATTCTTGAGAGCAAGCGGCGGCGACATGAACTGCTGGGTCAATTAGCTTGACTTGCTGGGGAAGGAGCGATCGCAAGATGGGCGACAAATGGGGATAATGGGTACAACCATAAACTAAAGTATCTATTTCTTTCTGAATCAAAGGTTCTAGATAAGTTTTGGCTATTTCAATGGTATAGGGGTCGTGAATACGATTTTGTTCAATGAGTGGGACAAATTCTGGGCAACTGACTTGCCAGACTTGGACATTAGATTGAATTTCTAAAATGGCTTGACGATAGGCGTTGCTTTGAGCCGTAGCTGGAGTAGCAATGACACCAATCCGTTGTCCTTGTTGGACTGCTGCCTTTGCACCTGGTAGAATCACCCCTAAAATCGGGAAATTAAACTCTTGACGGACTATATCTAATGCCAGAGCCGAACTGGTGTTACAAGCCATAATTGCCATTTTCACCCGTTGCTGCTGCATCCAATGGAGGATTTCTCGGACAAATTGTAGTATTTCTGCTTGGGAACGAATACCATAAGGAAGACGGGCTGTGTCCCCTACATAAATAATTGATTCATTGGGAAGTTGTTGATAAATTTGTCGCAATACGGTTAGTCCACCAACTCCACTGTCAAATACCCCAATCGGAGCGCGTTGAGGTTCTTGGGGGGAAAAAGTATCAAAAATAGAAGATGAATACACAGCAAATATTAATTTTGATTTTGACACTCTCCGGTCTAAAGACGCGGAGATTCTATAGAGAGTTTCAGTCTATATCCCTCAGTTATCCCAGTTTCAGGCAGGGTTCCTTAAATATTTGGGTTCTTGCCCTGATTTCGTTTGCCCTGGCGGGCGAAATCATATCTGACAAGCGTAACTTTCCGAGAGTCCCGCGGTAGCTTTTTATGTCTTTAGTGACAATTTAATTGTATCACGAATATTGAAGGCAATCAATTCGCCCGTGTGCGTTTTCCCCTTCGGACTGAAGACCCGAAGCTCCCAACGCTACCGCGTTCCTCTTGTGGTTAGTAGTCAGTGGTCAGTGGTCAGTAGTCAAGAAAAAACAAAGAACAACTGACAAAGAACAACTGACGATAATTATCTTTGTTTTAAATAATTCAGAATACCACTAGCTATGCCCTCAGCCATACGACTTTGGTATTCTGGTGATCCTAAACGGGGATTATCTTCCCGACCAGTCATATAGCCTGTTTCTACTAAAATAGCAGGCATAGTATTTTTTCTCAGCACATAAAATCTAGCTTTACGAGTGCCTCGATTCTTGAGGGTACTAATATTTTGGAGAATGGCTTGTCGCACAGTATCAGCTAAAGCATAACCACTGTCGTAATAATAGACTTCTAAACCATTAACATCAGACCGATTATCCACAGAATTAGCATGAATACTGACAAATAAAGTTGCATTAACACGCTTGGCTATATCCACCCTTCCTTGCAGTTCCACAAAAAAGTCAGCATCTCGCGTGAGGACAACTTGGATACCATTTTGTTCTAAAATTGTTGCCAGTTTGGTACTAATGGGTAGAACAACATCCTTTTCTAGTAAACCACCCAGTCCAGGAGCGCCAGAATCTTTACCACCATGTCCAGGATCAATAACTACTAAAACTTTGCCATTAGGAACTGGTAGACGGGGCTGAGGTCTTGTTTGCGGAGGTGGTGTACTAGAACCTGGAGGATCTTGTGATCCAGGAAATCCAGGTGGTATAATTGGAGGACGTTGAGCGCGGAGATTAGTTTGTAATTGTAGCGCCAATAATTGAGACGTAACTTGACTTAGTGCGCCAAAGCTAACGCCAGATGCAGGTTGAACAAGAACAATTACGGTATTGTCAGACTGGGGTTGGAGACGGACTTTAAGAATCGGGCTATTGTTAGTAAAATCCGGACCTTGGACCTGATTAGCTAATTTAGCATTGGTAATGGTAATGCGAAATAGACCTGAGCTTCTATCCCAGCCGGTGGTGGCAGATATGGCTTGGTCTGCTCTAATTAATAATTGTGTGCCATTGCCACCGAGTTCTACAGATTGAATAATTGCGGGGGAATCACTCGGTGATGGTGCGGATGATTGGTTATTCTCAGGTAATTTAGCTAAACGATCTGGGATGACGACAAAACCACTGTCACCACTAGCTAATGCTTGCCAATTGGGACTGGCACTATCTAACTGTAAGGTCATGCGAACAGCAGATGGACTGCTGGACAGTTGGCTAAATTGGACACGACGGACTCCATAGTGATTAATCACTAGATTCCGTTGTCCCATATTTGGTGATAGGGCTGCGCCAATGATATCAATATTAACAGAGCGATTATCTTGACTGCGATTGATTTGCAGTTGAGGATTTCCACCACTGGTACTAATAAAAAACCCATCTCTTGTAACTCGCAATTTATCAATTTGCACTACCCCTGGGATGGTTTCTCGATTAGATGGAGTAATTCGGTTGGTAGTGACTACGTTGTAAATACTTCTGGGGTCTATTGTTGGTTCAGATGATTTATCGGATGTTGGGGGTAATGATGGTTCTCCAGTTTGCCCAGAAGCAATTTCTGGTTGTGGTAATTCTACTATCCAACGTTTGCCATTGGTGGGAACAAATTTAACTTGCTTGGGGTTGAAGGTGTAACCAGGGGCTAGTTCGATCACTAAGCGTGTTGTTTGGTCATCAAATTGACCGACGCGAATAGTGCGGATTTTGCTGCCAATTTGTTGGGTTACGGACGGACGACCAAGTTCTGTTCCTGGTAAGTCAATTACTAAGCGTGTGGGGTTAAAAATGAGTTGGGCTTGGGGTTGGACTGGGCTAGATGTGTTGATTTCTAAGTGGTTTTGATTAGTATCAAACCGCCAAGATTCTAATTTCGCGGCAAAAGCGGGCGAAGATAGGATGAAGACCGTTCCAAAAGTGCTAGGTATTAACCAATGTAGTTTCACAATCCTTTCTCCTGATTCCTATTGATGGGATTTGTCAATATCTCGACTTATGGGGTAATCTTCAGACCATCACCGCTGCAAATTTAACTTTGTGCAAGTAAAAGATTTTGGTGTTGGTAGTAAGACACGGCTAATGGCGTAGGATTGTAGCATACAATCGGTTTAGTATTACCATTTAGTCAACAAGTTCATTTCTCTAGCATTGGTAATAAATCAGATAACAGGTGATAAGAGTGACTATTTATCTTGATTTTAAATACTGAAGTATGCCTTGGGCGATCGCATCGGCCATTTGATTTTGATAAGCTGAAGTTCTCAGTTTGGCAGCATCGTCTCTACCAGTTAAGAAACCGGTTTCTACTAAAATTGAGGGCATAGAAGTTTTGCGAAGAACATAAAATCTAGCTTTCCGCACTTTCCTGTCTCTGACATTAAGACTTTGCAGAATTTTACTGTGGACAATTTGAGCGAGTGTTAAACCACTATCGTAATGATAAGTCTCTAAGCCACTCACTTCTGGACGACTCTCACCGGCTGAATTAGCGTGGATACTGACAAATACATCAGCATTAGCCTGTTGTGCCATTGTCACTCGTCCTGGTAGAGTTACAAAATAGTCAGAGTCTCGCGTCATAATTACTTGGATACCGTTTCGTTCCAAAACTTCTGCAATCCTTTTCCCAATTGGTAAAATAACATTTTTTTCCTGGACTCCACCGATACCAATTGCCCCTGAGTCTTTACCACCATGTCCGGGGTCAATTATAACTACTATTTTGCCTTTACGAAGGTCGCGCCTTTGGGTAATTCGTGGTTGTCTGGGTTTGAGGTCAGGTAGTTGTTGTCTGGGTGGTAATAAAGGGGGCAAATTCATGGGTGGTCTAATCTGACGATATCGTTGCAGTTTTAGAACCAGAAGTTTATCTCCCACTTGATTGGGTACACCTAGTGTAACACCTGATGCAGGTTGAATCAAGATAACTACAGTATTTGGCGGTTGTGGTTGCAGACGGAGCTTGATAATAGGACTATTAGCATCAAAAGTAGGGCCTTTGACTTCGGTGGCTAATTTGGCATTGGGAATGGTGATACGGAACAAACCAGAACTTTTATCCCAACCTGTGGTAGCGGATATAACTTGGTTGGCTTTAATTAATAATTGTGTGCCATTGTCAGTAAGTTCTATAGATTCAATTGTCGAAATTGAGCCGTTATTGTTTCTGGTAGGGGGAAAATTCTCATTTTCAGGTGCATTTATCATTCCCCTGGAGGGAAGGATGATTAAACCGCTGCTACTGGAGGTTACTTGCCAGTCAGGACTATTTACATCTACTTTTAACGTCATGCGGACAGATGTTGGTGTTGTTTGCAATTGGGTAAATCCAATATTGTCCACACCGTGTTTATTAACTGCCAAATTTCCTTGTGTTAAATTGGGTGATAAAGTTGCACTAAGAATGTCAATAAATACTGTGTTTTTATCACGGCTTCTCATGATTTTAGTTTGAGGATTACCGCCATTAGTGCGGATAAAAAAGCCATCACCAGTAATTTGCAAATTTTCGAGTTGAATTGTACCTTTATTACTGCTGGCAGTTCTAGTAATTGGTGAAAATTCAGGTTTCGTCTGGGAGTCTATGCCGACTAGATTGTAATTATTATTAGTATTATTAGCTGTTGAGTTAGCATCAAGTTCTAATTTTGGTAATTTCACTGTCCAGCGATTAGCACTTTTACCGACAAATTTTACTTGTTGAGGATCTAGAGTATAACCAGGATTTATTTCTAAAACTATTCTTGTTGTTTTTTCATCAAATTGACCAATGCGAATTTCCCGAATTCCTCCGCCTATTTGTTGAGTTAATTGGGAACGTCCAAATTTAACACCTGGTAAATCAATGACTAAGCGAGTGGGATTAAAAACTAATTGTGCTTGTGGTTTGACAGCACCATTTGTATTAATTTCTAATAGATTTTGATGACGATCAAATCGCCAAGATTCTAATTTTGCGGCTAAAGTTGGCGATGATAGCATCAGTACAGTACCAAAGGTAGTAGGTATTAACCATTGTATTTTCACGGTTTTTTCTCCTTAGCTGAATTAATAATTAATAATGAATATAGACACATACAAAAAACACCCACCACTGTCAATTAATGACATAGTTTGGCGGGGTATTCTCTATAATTACTACAAAAATCTTCAATCTGTAAAAACTGGTCTGAAAAAAAATAGGAATACAGAACATTATCAAGGCTAATAGAATGGGAAACAAGGAAAGTTTTATAAAACCAAAAGTAAACCAAAAGTAAATTTAATTAAAGGTAGAAATAATAACCATTTTAAAATTAGAGTGTTTCAAGATTACAGAAGACGGAGATTGGATGAGAGAAGTTTCTTCCAACCTCCTTATATAGTAAATGTGGAAACCACAGCAGAGAAAATTTTCAACTATCTTCTGTGGGATTTACAGCAGAATTTGAGGTGAAATTCAAATTACTAATCATCTTTTGTGGTGATGAGAGATGGTGGTATTTCTACTGCTAATGTTTTGCCAGAATTGCTGTCTAAATTTGTGGCGGCGTTTGATTCTGGAAATACAAATCTCAACAGGGGAGGAGCGATGAATGTGGTAATAATAACCATCATAATAATTGCTGCTCCTAATGGTTTTGAGAGGACACCACTAGCTGCACCGACACCAGCAAATACTAAGCCGACTTCACCTCTGGGAATCATCCCCACACCAATAGCCAAGCGGTTAATCCCCGGTTGACCAAATACTGTTAAGCCTGTCACTACTTTACCGATGATGGCGACTGTAATCAGGAAAGTTGCCATGATTAAGGCTTCTTGATTGGTGGGAATGGCTGGATTTAAGACTCCTAAATCAGTTTTTGCACCGACTGTGACGAAGGAGACGGGAACTAACATATCAGCAATGGGGATAACTTGCTTTTGGAGTTCTTTGCGTTTGTCGGTTTCTTCGAGAACTAACCCGGCGGCAAAAGCCCCAAGAATGGCTTCTAAATGGATGACAGAGGCGAAGTAAGCCATGATTATGGCAAAAATGAAGGCGGGGATGACTAATTCGCCTCTGGTTTTGAGTTGATCGGCGATCGCTACAAATGATTTATTAAAGACATTACCAAAAACTATTGCCCCAATTAAAAAAGCGCTCGCACTAATAATCAAATAAACGACGTTACCGACATCAACTACACCATCTTTGGCTAAACTGGCAACTACCGCCAGGACGATAATTCCCAAGACATCATCAATAACGGCTGCACCAAGAATAATTTGCCCTTCTTTGGAGTTCAACCGTCCTAATTCGGAAAGCACTTTGGACGTAATTCCAATACTAGTTGCTGTCAAAGCTGCACCGGCGAAAATTGCGGGAATAGCGGTGATACCAAATATGGTCATTAATCCCACTGTACCCGCCGCAAAGGGGACTATTACCCCAACTGTAGCCACTACGAAGGCTTGAACACCAACAGCCATGAGGTCTTTGAGGTTGGATTCTAAGCCAATTTCAAACAGAAGGATAATTACACCCAATTCTGATAAAACCGAAACCACCTCGGATTGCGCTGCAAACACCTGGGGTGTGGCTTCTGGGGTTAACCCAGCGGTGAGTTGCAAGAAGGTCATGATTAAGGAATTAGAAGCGTCTGTACCACCTTCTGGGAATACTAACAGATGAAGTACGGAGACACCGATAATTACACCCCCGACAAGTTCACCTAAAACTGCGGGTAAACCGACTTTGTTGGCTAATTCTCCCCCAACTTTGCTGGCAAAGTAAATTACGACTAAGCTTAATAGCACAGCGGCTAATACCATAGAACTGTCTGCGGTTTCTGTGGCTGTGGCTAATATGGGAACAGTTGCACTGATAAGCTGCATTGGTTATGTGAATAACAATTTCTTTATTTTTACCCTTTTTCTGGCAGGAATTTCTAATTAACTAATGTAGGGGTTTTTCTTTTAGATGGTCTTAAGTTTAGAATTTAGAGGGTACTAGCGAAGAAGATCAGCTAAAACAGAAATAAATGATTCATATACAGCGAAAAATCTAATATGGAAGAACTCTTAGAAATTAGACAACTCCTAGAACAAGGAAAAATCAATGAAGCTTTACTATTAGTGGATGAATTAGAAGAAATGAGCCTCAGTGATAAAATCAATAAAATTGATAGTTATGGCGTAATTCTACTGATTCATCTAATCAAACAAAAAGCCGAAAAACGTTCTACCCGTTCTTGGGAACTTTCCATAGAAAATGCAGTGCGGGAAATCAATAAAATTAACAAGCGCCGCAAATCTGGTGGTGTTTACTTGAATCAAAGAGAATTAATGGAAATTCTCCAACAAGGATATCAAGTAGCACTAAAAAGAGCGGCGCTAGAAGCTTATGAGGGACGTTATGAAACAGAAGAATTAGCAGCTATGGTCAATGAACAAGAAGTTTTATCTCAGTCGCTGGAATTAATTCAAAAGTAGTCAAGATTCACAGATCCGTTCTATAAAACTTACCCAAAATTACCAAAGTCTAGACACATCTGGACAGCGATAATCTTAGTGTTTATTTCCTGCTTCATCGCGGTCTTAGAATGACTTCCAATCTTGTTTGCCCGCTCCACAGGCAATCTCGGTAGAACTTACCGTTTCTGACCGTAGTTCCTAAAAAGAACCCCGACTTCTCAAAGAAGTCGGGGATCTAGATATATATGTGCCTATGCTGTGACTTCTTCCTTCACTTCCTGTTGTAATGCTGAAAACAATCTATTTAGTGCATTTACGTAAGCTTGAGCCGATGCTACAATAATATCTGTGTTGGCTGCATGACCAGAAAATACACGGGATTCATGGCGGAGGCGAATTGTTACTTCTCCTAAAGCGTCAATTCCTCCGGTGACAGATTGTACGGAAAACTCAATCAATTCATTCGGTACATTCACTACCCGATTGATGGCTTTGTACACCGCATCTACAGGACCAGTACCAATGGCTGCATCAGTTAATTCTTCTCCGTCGGGAGTGCGGAGTGTTACTGTAGCAGTGGGTTGAGTATTACTACCACAGGAAACCTGTACCAACTCTACCCGGAATAACTCTGGTGCTTGTTGGATTTCGTCGTTGACAATCGCTTCCAAATCCCAATCAGAGATTTCTTTCTTTTTGTCTGCTACTTCTTTGAATTTGACGAAGGCTTTATTCAGTTCTGTTTCTGATGGTTCAAAGCCCAATTCTTTCAAGCGGGTACGAAAAGCATTTCTACCAGAATGTTTACCCAATACTATTTGGTTGTCTGATAAACCAATTAATTGAGCATCCATGATCTCATAAGTGAGTTTGTTTTTCAATACCCCATCTTGATGAATTCCAGATTCATGGGCAAAAGCGTTTGCACCGACAATGGCTTTATTTGGTTGCACCAACATTCCCGTTAAATTGGAAACCAAACGCGAGGTTTTATAGATTTGTTTGGTGTCAATATTGGTGAGTGATGCTTCGGAATTTTCAGCCCGTCCCAAAAAGGGATTAAAATATTGTCTCCGGACGTGCAAAGCCATTACCAACTCTTCTAAAGCTGCATTGCCGGCTCTTTCACCAATGCCATTGATGGTACATTCTAGTTGACGAGCGCCATTTTTGACAGCTTCTAAAAAGTTAGCAACAGCTAAACCTAAATCATTGTGTCCGTGAACGGAAATAATGGCTTTGTCAATGTTGGGGACATTTTCAGTAATGCCTTTAATGATTGCCCCAAATTCGCTGGGGGTGGTGTATCCTACGGTATCAGGAATATTAACAGTTGTGGCTCCAGCAGCGATCGCTCTTTCCAAAACTTCATACAAAAATTCTGGATCAGAGCGTCCCGCATCTTCAGGAGAGAATTCGATATCATCGGTGAAGCTTTTGGCATAGGCTACCATTTCTTCAGCGATCGCCACCACTTCTGGTCTAGTCTTCTTTAACTTATATTGCAGGTGGATATCAGAAGTAGCAATAAAAGTGTGAATTCTCCCTTTAGCAGCAGGTTTGATAGCCTCCGCAGCCGCTTTGATATCATCATGTTTGGCTCTAGCCAAACTACAAATTACCGGACCATTTTCTGTCCCCACAGTTTGGGCAATTTTGCTCACTGCTTCAAAATCTCCAGGACTAGCAAAAGCAAAGCCAGCCTCAATAATATCTACTCCTAAGCGTGCTAATTGTTTAGCAATAACTAGCTTTTCGTCTATGTTGAGAGTTGCTCCAGGACACTGTTCTCCATCACGCAATGTGGTGTCAAAAATGATAATTCTATCGGTTTGCTTGCTCATTAGCTTAACCTCTGTGAGTTTTGAGAGTGGGCTGAATAAAAGAACATTAGGGAATTAGAATTAATCAAATGTGGTTTGATTTGTCAGTCCTAGAGAATTTATAATCATCACCGACTTCTAATTCCTAAATTCTTGCTTGATAAAATAACTGGAACTCTGAAATCAGAGTTTTTAACTTTGAGACTTGTGAATAAATACTAAGCTAAGTTAAGTTAACCGTCAGTTTTTTCTATTCTATCTCTAATATCATTCAAGTCTATATATCTATCAGTAGCATTACGTAATTCTCTGGCAATCATGCCCTCAGTTGATACTACTGTAATATGAGTATTCTTGGAGCGTAATAATTCGATAGCCCTTTCAAAATCACCATCTCCGCTAAATAATACAACTCTGTCATATTGATCTACCGTATTAAACATATCAACGACAATTTCAATATCTAAATTCGCTTTTTGAGAGTAACGACCCGAAGCGTCATCATAATACTCTTTGAGAATTTTCGTGCGGACTGTATATCCCAAGCTGATAAGGGCATCTCGAAAACCTCGTTGGTCTTGAGGGTCTTTTAATCCAGTGTACCAGAAGGCATTGATTAATGTAGTGTCTGACTGTTCGTATTTGAAATATTCTAAAACGCGCCGGGGGTCAAAAAACCAACCATTTTTTTGTTGAGCATAGAACATATTGTTTCCGTCTACAAAAATAGACAGACGATTCATTGGAGAACCCATAAAAATTTACACCTAATAATAGATAAGAATGTTAGAGGGAAGAATAGATTATAGCAATTATCAACTGGTAATTTCGCTAACATCTTTGAGGTACATAATTATGTATAGCCATTATCTTACCTCTTTTAAAGCCAAAATTTGGACAAAATATCCAAGTAGAGAACCGAATTATTTAACTGGTTTCACCTCTGAGAGTTGTAAATATGTTATCTGATCAAAATTTAGCAATAAAATTGACCTAGTAACAGGATTCTGAACTAGATAATATCCAATTTTACTCCTAAAGAGGTACAGTATAGGATTTTGGGTAGTTAAATCTTCATCAATAGATTCTTCCCTCAACTGTAGGAATAATTTAAGAGAATTATCAATACTTCAAGAGAAGACCATTGAGGATACGCCTCTAGGATACCCTAAATAGGGTAGGGGGGGTAGGGGAGGGAAGAACAGTTAAGTAGTGGGACAGAATTAATTACACAATGTCATTGCGTAAACGTTGCGTGGCGTTAGCCATATGGAACGAAGTGAAATGAAGCAATTCCAAGGGTTGTGATTGCTTCCCTTCGCTCGCAATGACTGTAAATATTTTTGTCCAATTAGTTAAGTTTTTCCGCCACGCTCCAAAACTTGCCCCCAAGGGTTTTTAGCCTATTTTCTTATAAATTTTTATGACAACGTTATGA
Organism: Anabaena sp. AL93; assembly: GCF_001672085.1. NCBI lineage: Bacteria > Bacillati > Cyanobacteriota > Cyanophyceae > Nostocales > Nostocaceae > Anabaena > Anabaena sp. AL93. Next base: position 34,786 of record NZ_LJOU01000012.1, read on the forward strand.
CAGAGGTAGGTTGCATATTCATCATTTAAGTAGGTGAACAGAAAAATTTAAAGGTATGTGAAGAAAAGTAAAATCACTCAAAACTCTCTTCCTGTTCCCAGTTAAGAGTTCCCTGTTCCCTTGCCCCAACGACAATTTTTAACGCCCACCTACTTAGTCACATTCGGAGTTTCTAAATATTGTTTGTCTGACTGAGGATAAACAGTTACCCAATCTAAGTACCTAATTGACGGAAATAACTCTACTTTAGCGATTGAGGCTGGAAGTTTCTTTAGATCTAAGGATTTAATTTTCCCTATGGCTAAACCAGCCGGGAACTTCTGACTATAAGTAGAGGTAGATACTAAGTCTCCTATTTTAACATTAGGGACTTTTTCATAGAACTCTAACACACCTTCAGTGGAAGCATCACCTTGTAAAACTCCTTTAGCTGATGTGCGGTTGATAGTTACGCCTACTTGACTTTTTAAATCACTTATTAACAATACACTGCTAGTATTAGTTGTCACACTATCTACTAAACCTACCAATCCACCATCGGCTTTGACAATAGAACCTTCTTGAATGCCTGATGCAGTCCCCCGATTCAAAATCACCTGTTGCCACCAATGATCTGCACTGCGTCCTACCACCCGTGCTATAGTTGGTTTCTGAGGCAAGGTTTGTTTCTCTACATAGCCCAGTAAATTTTTTAATTTCTGATTTTGGCTTTCTAAATCAACGATGCGAGTTTGTAATTCTAAAAATCTTGCATCTTTAATATTTTGTTCAGGAATTGCTCCTGACTGTAGCATCTGTAATGGGCTGGTGATTCCTTGGTAAATCTCCCGTAACAATGCTCCTTTTGTCTCTCTGAGTGTCCAGGAACTACCTACAACTAAGGCTAATAATCCTATTTGTAATCCTTTGTATTCCCACCAGCGTTTTAAAGTAAACATAATAACCTATATGTATTTTATAAATTATTTAGGAGTTGTAGGGACATGGTTTGGTAACTTTTTAGTGATGCCTATAGCGATCGCCATCCGCAAATCTGGAAATCAACTCCTGTGTACTTGTGTTGAAAATAATGGGTTCTATAGTTACATCAGACGGCGTAGTTAGGAGGTACAAAATCTCAATTAAGGCCTATGCACAAAGCCAGTTTTAATCCTGACTTATGACTTCTGCTGTATGAATAAATACAGAACCCATATATTCCTAACTTACTATACCCAAGACGGCTTAATTATTTGATTCTCCGGGAGGGGTAAAGCAAGAGCTTAATAGTGTCAACTTAACGTAAAACCCGTAGCCTGCCGGGGAATGATAGACGCTATCATTTCAGGGTGGGTCTGTCAGCCAAACAAATAAGCCATCTGTAGCTTAAGTTGACACCAATGAGCATTACTAAACCTCTACAAATATAGGGTTTTTCGTGATTTTACAAAAGTCCATGTCCCAAAGGTTTTGAGTATAACTACTACTAATATAAGTTGCCAGTTAGGTAAATTGTCAGAATCAGGATATCCAGGATTAAAGGATGAAACCAGAGCTTTTATTACCAATTACCTATTACCAATTACCAGCCTCAACAAAATAACTAGCAACTTAAGTTACTACATATTGCGAGAACGCCCGCTAAAGACTCTTTCCAATTGCTTGAAGTTTTCTAATACGCGACCAGTTCCCAGCACTACACAGCTTAAAGGGTCTGCGGCTATATGGGTAACAAGACCAGTCTCATGACTAATCAATGTATCCAGACCTTTGAGCAACGCACCACCCCCTGCCAACATGATACCACGATCAATAATGTCTGCTGCCAGTTCTGGCGGTGTCCGTTCTAGTGTTCGCCTAACTGCTTCGATAATTACCGCTAGAGGCTCTACCATACTTTCCCGAATTTCTGGTCCTTTGATGGTTACAGTTCTGGGTAAACCGGACAGTAAATGTAAGCCTCGAACTTCCATTACACTATCACTATCGTCTGCGGTCGGATAAGCAGAACCTATTTTAATCTTAATATCTTCTGCCGTGCGTTCACCAATTACCAGATTATGAACCTTCTTCATATACTGGGCAATGGCTTCAGTTAACTCATCTCCAGCAATGCGGACTGATTCGCTGATTACTGTTCCTTGAAGACTTAATACCGCTACTTCTGTTGTCCCCCCACCGATGTCAATAATCATGTTACCAGTAGGTTCTGCCACTGGCAGTCCTGCACCAATTGCTGCTGCAACTGGCTCATCAATCAAATATACTTCTCTAGCGCCGGCTTGGGTAGCTGCATCCATGACAGCCCGTCTTTCTACTCCAGTGACACCACTGGGGATACCAATGACAATGCGGGGCAACATCAGGGATCTCCCTTCATTTACCCGCTGAATAAAGCTTTTTAACATCAACTCAGCCGTATCAAAGTCAGCGATCACACCGTCGCGCAGGGGACGCAGAGCAACGACGTTCCCCGGTGTGCGTCCGAGCATTTTTTTAGCCTCTTCCCCCACTGCCAGTGCCACTTTCAGATTTTGATCAATGGCAACGACGGAAGGTTCTTGCAGGACAATCCCTTTACCAGATACATAAACTAGGGTATTGGCTGTACCGAGGTCGATACCCATATCCCAGGATGGACGAAAATTTAAATTGAAAAGACCCACGCTTCTCTATGCCCCCTATTTACACTACTTCTGACTACAAACATAAGAGTTAATATAGCGGTTCTCGATTGGGTGATATACAAGAACCCCGACCCACTCCTCGCAAGCGAGCAATAAGCTATGATGTATTTCATTCAAGTGCATACTGCTATAATGATGCCATGATATTCGGTTCCCTGACTCCAGTAGACTAGACTATTTTTTTATTTAGTTTTTGTCAATCTTGAGTTTAGTTTCATGAATCTTAACTTCTATCTTCTCAAGGTTACTCAGTATAACCGTATAATTTTTTTTAGCTATAAGGTATTTTTTGATTTTTTTTGGGGTTGACTGTGGCGATTCTAACATATTTTTAATCATTTCACAATTAGTTATTATAGAATCCGGAGTAATAGAATACAAAAATACTAGGAAATAAAAACCATGAGCATTAATGTTGTCACTCTTGTTGGTCGTGTCGGTGGTGATCCAGATATGAAATATTTTGAGTCAGGTACAGTTAAATGTAGATTGACTCTAGCTGTAAATAGAAGATCACGCAACAATGATAAACCAGACTGGTTTAATCTAGAACTTTGGGGAAAAACTGCGGAAGTTGCGGGTAATTACGTCCGTAAAGGTGGTTTGATTGGGGTTAAAGGTTCTTTGCGATTTGATACTTGGAGCGATCGCCAAAGTGGAGTTGCGCGTTCTAGTCCAGTTATTAATGTTGAACAACTAGAATTATTAGGTTCTAAGCGTGATGGTGAAGGTGGGATGTCTGATATGTCCCCAGATAATTTCTAATTTAATTAAACGGGCGGTTAGAAACCGCGTCTACACAGGCAAAACCCAGATGGTGCGTGGGTTTCAAATCCTTGATTTTTCCTTAGTCCGCGCAGGCGGACTTTGTTTGTGTAGCCGTGACTTCTAGTCGCCGGGGCTTAAATTGACTAATAGCTAATTTGCAATGTTACTGATGCTTGTACTTCTTGTTCCCCCGCAACTATGGGAGTAGAAGCATCTGCGAAATTGGCTTTAGCAGCTTCAGCCCGATATAGCATCGGTGGCGGTGGTGGGGTTGCACCATTAATTTGAATACTGATAATGTCTTTTTGCTCTAATTTTAAGGTGCTAAGAACCGTTTCCGCTTGTTCTTGTGCATCCTGGGTAGCTTTTTTTAAGGCTTGTTTTTGGGCGCTGGCGATCGCCTCATCACTAGCAATAAAACTTATACCATTAATTTGTGTCGCTCCAACTTTCACCGCATCATCCAATAAAGTTCCGGCTTTATCTGTAGGAATGCGGAAGCTGACTGTATTACTAGCAGCATAACCAGTAATGCGTTGAACATTATTACTGTAGCTATATACTGGGTTGAGGCGAATTCCTGTAGTTGTCAATTTTTCAACATTGCGTTTTTTTAATAAAGCCACCACAGCCGATGATCTGCGTGCCGCTTCTTTTTGGGCATCTTCCGCCGTTTTTCCTTGAACTTCTACACCCAAACTAACTTGAGATAAAGTTGTCGAAATTGTTTCTACTCCCCTTCCACTCACGGTTAAAGTTCGCCATAATTTTTCTTGTGCTGATGCAGGTAACATAAAAATCGCACTGAGAAATATACTCAAAGATAATATTTTCCCAAAATTCCGGGTTGGAAACCGATAATTAGATAAAACAGTGATAGACATCTTCCTTAACACTCCTCTAAAAACCTATTAATTCTGGGGTAACTGTTATTAACAGCCACCAAAATATTTTCACACCGAAGGTGTAATTTCCATACTTATAGTTTCACACTGCTTAAACTTATATCGAACCTGGTTACATTTTTTGTAACGGTAAAAATTATGTGTTGGGTTTCCTTCCAACCGCAATTATTTTATGATAGTTCTTCCTTATCAAATTTATGATAACAAATTTAAAATCAATTGTCAACCCCCACATCTTCTTTTTTGCGCGACTCAATTGAGTGATATTTTTGTAAATATCGAGAAGTTGAGATCCCCGACTTCTTTAAGAAGTCGGGGATCTTATGGATCTTATTATTTATTATTGTTCAGAAACAACCATGACATCATCAACACCAGAAACCCTATCTAAATTCGTGCAATTTTGTCACCAACATATCACCGGACAAGAACGCAAAGAAGCACAAACATTTCTCGACCGATTTTTTCGAGCCTTTGGACATGAAGGTGCATTAGAAGCGGGTGCGACTTACGAAGAAGCAATTAAAAAAAGTAGTAAAACCGGAAAAACTGGCTTTGCTGATTTAGTTTGGAAACCTCGCGTTTTAATAGAAATGAAAAAGCGCGGAGAAGATTTAAATAAACATTATTCCCAAGCTTTTGATTATTGGACTAGGTTAGTCCCAAATCGTCCTAAATATGTGATTTTATGTAATTTTGATGAATTTTGGATCTTTGATTTTGATATTCAATTAGATACACCTGTAGATAAAATTACCCTCGAACAACTGCCAGAACGGTCAGGAGCATTGACATTTATGGAATTAGGGCAAAAAACCCCTGTATTCCAAAATAACCAAGTAGAAGTTACTGTTAAAGCTGCCCGTCGCATGGGTGAATTATTATTAGAATTAGAAAATAGGGGAATTGAAAAGTTAACAGCACAGCGGTTTATTTTGCAATGTGTTTTAGCGATGTTTGCGGAAGATAGACAACTGTTACCCCGTGATATGTTTGTTTCTTGTGTCCAAGATTGTATGAAAGGGGGAAGTTCCTATGATGTTTTGGGTGGTTTATTTCGGGAAATGAATCAACCGGGAAAAACACCAGCGGGACGTTATCAAGGAGTAGATTATTTTAACGGGGGTTTATTTTCTCGAATTGATGCAATTGAATTAACGAGGGAAGAATTAAATTTTTTAGATGTGTCTGCGCGAGAAAATTGGAGTAAAGTCCGTCCGGCTATTTTTGGGAATTTATTTGAAGGGAGTATATATAAGGAAGAACGTCACGCGAGGGGAATCCATTATACTTCTGAAGTGGATATTATGAAAATTGTCCGTCCCACAATTAGCCGTTATTGGGAAGAGAGAATTGAGGAAGGAACGACAATTAAGGAACTTTCCAAACTACAAATAGAATTACAAAGTTATCGAGTTTTAGATCCTGCTTGTGGTTCGGGTAATTTTCTTTATATCGCATATCAGGAATTGAAGAGAATTGAAATCTTGCTATTAGAGAAAATTCAATCTTTGCGTAAATCTCCAGATAAACAATTGCAAATGGGTTTGGTGACACCTTTACAATTTTATGGAATGGATACAAATCCCTTTGCGGTGGAATTAGCGCGGGTGACTTTGATGATTGCGCGGAAGATTGCGATTGATAATTTACAATTAACTGAACCTGCTTTACCTTTGGATACTTTGGATAATAATATTGTTTGTCAAGATGCTTTGTTTAGTGAATGGGTAAAAGCTGATGCTATTATTGGAAATCCGCCATTTTTAGGTGGTAATCGAATTCGTTTAGATTTAGGAGATGAATATGCGGAACGTATTTTTAGCAAGTTTTCAGAAGTTAAATCACAGGTAGATTTTTGTGGTTATTGGTTTCGTTTAGCTCATGAATTTCTTAATGGAAAAGGTAGAGCAGGTTTAGTTGGTACTAATTCTATTAGTCAGGGAAATAGTAGATATGCTTCTTTAGACTATATCACTAGAAACGGTGGTTATATTCATGAAGCAATTCCAACTCAAAATTGGTCTGGAGAAGCACAAGTTTATGTTAGTATTGTGAATTGGTGTTATGAAAAACCATCTAAATTTCATTTAAATAATCAGGTAGTTAAACAAATTAGTTCCTCTCTAAGCTCAACCGTTGATGTTTCAATAGCTGTTAAATTAAAATCAAACCTTGATCGATGTTTTGAAGGAGTTAAGCCGAATGCAAAGGGATTTATAATCACAGAAAATCAAGCTCAATGCTGGATAAAATCTAATTCTAAAAACGAATTAGTAATTAAGCTATTTTTAGATGCAGGAGACTTAACTAAAGCTCCAAATGGAAAACCCAGTAGGTGGGTTATTGACTTTGAAAATATGAGTTTAGAGGAAGCTAGTGATTATATTCTACCTTTTGAACACGTTAGAGTTACTGTAAAACCAGAAAGAGAAAATAACCGTGAAGCTGTTTTAAGAGAAAAGTGGTGGAGGTTTAAACGTACTCATGCAGCAATGAGACAAGCATTGATTTCTCTAAAAATTTATTTCGCTGTTCCTGCTCACTCAAAATGGTTTATTTTTGTACCTTCATTGTCAAACTGGCTACCTAATAACTCTACCAAAGTTGTAGCATCAGATGACTTTTATATATTAGGAATTCTCACATCTAACGTACATCGTCTTTGGGTAAAAGCGCAAAGTTCAACTCTTGGAGAGACAACACGTTATACTCACAACACTTGTTTTGAAACCTTCCCATTTCCGCAAACAGCAGATATAAAAATAGTCCAACAAATCCGCACCAAAACAGAAGAACTACATCAATATCGCACTCAACAAATGGAAACAAAACAATGGGGAATCACCACATTATATAATAAATTCTTCCACGAACCCAGCAGCCAACTTTATAAACTGCATCAACAATTAGATAAACTGGTAATGTCAGCTTATAACTTTCAAGCCAATGATGATATTTTAGAAAAACTGCTGATATTAAATTTAGAATTAGCCGAAAAAGAAAAACAGGGAATCAAAATTATTGGACCGGGTTCACCAAATTAGAATACAAAGCACATTTTAGGTAAATGAAGGGCAAATAAGTAGTGAGACAGAATTAATTACACAATGTCATTGCGTTAGCGAAGCGTGGCGTTAGCCATATCGAACGAAGTGAAATGAAGCGATAGCGAAGCGCTGCTGCAAGCAGTTCGCAAGGGTTGTGATTGCTTCCCTTCCCTCGCAATGACTGTAAATATTGGCGTTGCTGAATTGGCGTATGATTTTTGGAGGTAGAGACGTTCCATGGAACGTCTCTACAAGAGTCTTGAACGTATGCAAAATTATTTTTATCCCTAAAATCAGCAACGCCTAAATATTTTTGTCCAATTAAGTAGTGGGACAAAGCGTGGCGTTAGCCATATCGAACGAAGTGAAATGAAGCGATAGCGAAGCGCTGCTGCAAGCAGTTCGTAAGGGTTGTGATTGCTTCCCTTCCCTCGCAATGACTGTAAATATTGGCGTTGCTGAATTGGCGTATGATTTTTGGAGGTAGAGACGTTCCATGGAACGTCTCTACAAGAGTCTTGAACGTATGCAAAATTATTTTTATCCCTAAAATCAGCAACGCCTAAATATTTTTGTCCAATTAAGTAGTGAGACTTTTTGTGGAGTTCTCTAAAAGGAAATCCTGTCAGGATTTCCCAGTTTCAGCCAATATGACTAAAAATTTAGCGCTTGAAGCGAGAACGTTGTTGGCGACGTTGCTTGTGTCTGGCTATGGCTTTGCGCTTTTCTTTTTCTAAAGGTGTCTCAAAGTGACGCTTTTTCCGCATATCTTGGAAAATTCCTGCTTTGGAAACTTCCCGCTTGAATCTTCGTAGTGCTGATTCAATCCCTTCATTTTCACCTAAGACCACTTGTGTCATTCCTGTTCCTCCGTAGTTTAATTCAATATTTGAGAACTAAAGTCAAAATAAAATACTCCAGCAGCGCTTAGCGGGAGACTGTATCTGCTGGATACTCTAGATTTTAATTTTTTTTTACTGGACTTAGTAGCGATCGCCGCTACTACTACTCCCAAACCAGAGAGTGTAGAGAGTTAGATTCGGAGAGACGTATTTAAAAAAATCTTCAAACGACTTACTCAACCGAAAATAATCTTTGATATCCCCAAGTATAGCACTACATGAGAATATTAACCCATAACGAACAAATTTTCCCAACAAAACCACCAGCATTGTCAGGAAATTCTCCACGACAAATACTGTTTCGTTGACACTCTCCTAAGAGGAGAGGGAAAAGGAATAATATTTAATACTGGAGAGGCTTTGAACTTGTTCTTTGTATGATAAAAAAGTCCGGCTTCTAGCCGTTTTGAGTATATCACTAATATTGAAGGCAATCAATTAGCCCCTGTGCGTTTTCCCCTTCGGTCTGAAGACGCGAAGCTCCCAACGCTACCGCGTTCATTTTGTAAACCGTGTGAGAATGCTTTGCGCTTCTTGACACAGTACCTCATGATTTTGATAATTACTCGCTAGTAATTCCCCCCATTGATGAATGTCGCCAGTGTTATATTCTAATGGCGTGCAGTCAAAGTGGGTAAAATTACCACCTGCTTCTGTCAAGATTAGTTCAGGAGCAGCCATATCCCAGTCTTTAGGTGCGGATTTACCGGAAAGGGAAATGTAAACATCTGCTTGCTGTTCAAGTATCGCGGCAATTTTGCAACCGACGCTACCAATTGCTTTTTGATTTTGATAGGGCAGGTGCTGTAATAGATATTCTAACCTATCGTTGCGGTGTGAGCGACTAACCACCAAAATTAGATCCTGGATATTTTTACGGGAGTTCAGTCGCACAGGCAAAGAACCTGTTGCAGTTTCGATAAAAGTTCCACTACCTCTAGTAGCATAATATAACTTTTGTGCCTCTGGAACTGCCACGACGGCTAACATTGTCTGTGTTCCTTGAATTAAGGCAATATGAATTGCATATTCTCCGGTTTTGTTGATAAAATCTCTTGTTCCATCTAATGGATCAATAATCCATACCCACTCAGCAGGATTTTTTCCCTGTTGTGATTTATGAGTTTCTTCGCTGATATATCCAAAGTCTTCATTACCTAAAGCAGCTTGTAACTGTGACAAGATATATTCACTAACGGCTAAGTCTGCCACTGTAACGGGTTCGCTGTCTTTATACTGGATATCTAAATTTGGTGCGTCAGCAGTACCGTGATAATAAGAACTCAGGAGACTGGCCGCACCCCAACCTACCTTCCGTGCAATTGTTAATATTTCAGATAAGTCTTTCATTTGGGGACAAATTTGGTTAACACTCTCCGGGTCTTTAGACCGGAGATTCTATAGAGAGTTTCAGTCTATATCCATCAGTTATACCAGTTATAAGGCTACGGTGTACACACAAGTTATCGAATCACCATTAGACTTCTCCGGTAAAGATTGTAGAGACGTTCCATGGAACGTCTCTACAAGGGTTTCAAACGACGCACATTTAATTTTCGGAGATGTCTATTATTCCTCAAATTACCCCACCCTAACCCTCCCCGATGCTTTGGGGAGGGGACAAGATTCCGGTTTCCCCCCTTGATAAGGGGGGATTAAGGGGGGTAATTTAACTTGTGTGTACACGATAGCCTTTATAAGAGGAGGGTTAGGGAGGGGTAAAACATTTGATACAGCAATCATGACTTTTCAAACACCCTCTAAGAGGTTGTTTGAAAAGTATTAGATGAAACCGATAATCTCCAGAAACCTAACCCCCCTTCTCTAGGGGACTTCCAAGAAATAAATTATCCTGATTAACGAACCACAGAGGCGCAGAGGACACAGAGGAATAAGGGTTTGAGAGATTTTTGCGTTAGGTGGTTGAGTATTTTTTTATTTGGAAGTCCCTAGGAGGGAATGGGGGTTTCAAAGCCTCTCCCCGCATCGGGGAGAGGTTTACCAGAGGGGTTTATTTACATTAAAGACTTTTCAAACATCCTCTAAGCATTAGACTTAGACGTTTAAATTTCACCAAGTTCGCGTACCAAAATGTTTACACGCCTCCGCAGCAGTATTTCCAGCTAGTGCTAATGCTTCTATAAAATTCGTTTCCAGGATGTAGTGACAGAAAGCACCGTGAAAAATGTCTCCTGCGCCCAGTGTATCAACGGACTGTATTTTTGGCACATTAACTACACCAGACTGATCACGAGTTAAGTATTGAATGGGGTTTTCCCCTTGAGTAATGGCAATATAAGGAATGTTAAAATTTTGCAAATAGGCAAAAACGTCTTCCTGATTTTTGCAGTTAGGTGGATAGAAATTAGCAGAACAAATAGCATAATTGACAAAGGGTAATATTTCTGCAAATCCTGGTTTCCAGCTACCACCATCAATAACAACTGGAATATTCTGAATATTAGCAGTTTGGGCAATAATTTTGCTGACCTCCATTTGATGTCCGTCAATTAATACAATATCAATATCTTGTAAAATATTGGCAGGGATAGAAGTAATATTTGCCTGAGTTTTAACGGCATTAATAGAAATTACCGCTCTTTCACCTGTACCTTGGGTAACAATAATTGAAGAGACAGGTGGCGGTGTTTTCCTGTAGGGGTCTAAGTCAATAATTGCAATTTGGTAATTCTCTAAATCGCTACAAATTAGCTGTGTGATCTGGTGCGAACCCAATACACCTAAAACTGTAGATTGGTTGTTTAAATGACTGAAGGTGACGGCGGCGTTTGTTGCGGGTCCCCCTGCTGCTATAGTATAGTCAGTGGCAACTAATTTTTGATTATTTTGGGGGGGAGAATCCGCGAGATAAATGAAATCTAAGGTAATTAAACCGACAAATAAGCCAGATTTGCTCATTGCTAATTTGCATTTGAATTTTCACTAGATGATATCATGTATAATTAAAGATGTATATAATGTTAATTTTCCTGATATTGATCCTTGACCAGAAAGTTTAGAGATTTTGTTAAATAATACTTTTGGAAAAGTGAAGAAAATTCACCAACAAGTTAAATTATATGCAAGATTATCTAATCTGTGAAATCCCTTAATCCGTTGAATCCGTGTTCAAAATTAATATGCAAACTGAACCTTGACCAGAAAATTTAGAGATCTTGTTAAATAATACTTTTGGAAAAGTGAAGAAAATTCACCAACAAGTTAAATTATATGCAAGATTATCTAATCTGTGAAATCCCTTAATCCGTTGAATCCGTGTTCAAAATTAATATGCAAACTGAACCAAAACCAGGAACACTTTATATTGTCGCTACACCCATTGGTAATCTAGAAGATATGACTTTTAGAGCGGTGAGAATTTTACAAGCAGTGGATATAATTGCGGCGGAAGATACACGCCACACAGGCAGATTATTACAACATTTTCAAGTGAAAACTCCCCAAGTTAGTTACCATGAACATAATAGTAATACTCGTATTCCCGAATTATTAGAACAGTTACAATTTGGAAAAGCGATCGCTTTGGTAAGTGATGCGGGAATGCCAGGAATTTCTGACCCAGGATATGAGTTAATTAAGGCTTGTATTGATGAGGGGATTACTGTTGTTCCTATCCCCGGTGCAAGTGCTGTAATTACGGCTTTGAGTGCGGCTGGATTACCCACAGATAGGTTTATTTTTGATGGTTTTTTACCAGCTAAAAGTCAACAACGCCAGAAATATTTGGAATCTTTGCAAGGTGAATCTCGAACTTTGGTTTTTTATGAATCACCTCACCGGTTGCGGGATACTTTAGTAGATTTGGGGGCAATCTTGGGAAGCGATCGCTCTCTAGTTATAGCACGAGAACTGACGAAATTATACGAAGAATTTTGGCGGGGAACAATTGCCGAGGGGATTACCCATTACCAAGACAAAGAACCCCAGGGAGAATATACTCTTTTAGTAGCTGGAAATCCACCTAGTAAGCCTCAACTCACAGAAACCGAATTAAAAAACGAACTATTATCAATGATTAAACAGGGTATTTCTCGTTCTCAAGCTAGTCGTGAGATAGCAAAGGATACGGGTTTATCTCGTCGCTATCTCTATCAACTAGCTTTGACAATTGAACTTAGCAGCTAAGTACAGAAACGATGATCAGGATCTAGAATAGGACAAACTGAATCAGGATATCCAGGATGAAAGGATGTACAGGATAATGATTTAAAATGGTGCGTTACTATATTATATAGCGATCGCTATACTACACCCAAAGTCTTTACCAATGGTGCGTTACTAGTCGCTAACACACCCTAATATTTGGCTGTCACCTTTTTACTGGCTTTTTGTAATAAAAGCTACACTAACCTCCCAGGGAACTATTTTATTCCGTTAAGGTTTTCAGATTTTACCAGTGGGGAAGAAACCGAATAGTTTGACTACTCCACTGATTAAGGCTATAATCACTGCTACTAGAACTCCACGATTAATAAATTCTTGGTTATCTAGTCTTTTATCAATACCAATAACTTTTTCTTCTAGGGTTTTAATTTCCCCTGATAGTTTTCCATCTAGGGTTTTAATTTCCCCTGATAATTCTGCCTGTCCAATTTCCAGTTTATTTAGTCTACCATCAATAATTTCTAGTTTTTGATTGACTTCAGCAAATTGCTTCTCCATTTTTTGATTGACTTCAGCAAATTGCCGATCCATTTTTTGGTTAACTTCGGTAAATTGCTTCTCTATCTTTTGATCCAAACGAGATAATATTTCTTCCAGAGTATAAGTGAGAATTGGTGGGTTGGTTGTCATATATTTTGGTGATAGTTGTTTTATGGACAATAACAGCAACACCTGTCATTTTACTATTTTACCCCCTCTCCACCTATCCATTACCCACATCTTTACTTAACATGGCTGAAAAACAGACAAGATAAAGGTTGTAGAAAATGGTATTGTTGTGCTGCTTGACAAAAGACAATAATTGTGAATATGCGAATAATTAGGTGAACACAATAAAACCAAACTGCGTAAAGAAACGTAAAATCGCCCAAACCCTCTTCACTCTTGCCTCTTGCCCATCCTTGATGATTAGCGGGCAAGACTCGTACTGAGCTTGTCGAAGTATGCCCGCACCACAAGAAATTTTGGGATATTTTTTTAATTGGAAGTCTCTTACCCCTACCCGGAGAATCAAATAGTGCTTACGCTATCGCTCCAAAGGAGAAAACCGCATCATTAAAATCGTAGTCACTTACCCCCACACCCGCAGGTAAATCTTCAAAACCAAAGGTATTATTCCCAAAACTTCTTAAATGAGCCGCACCGTCCGGGTTAGCTACCCCAAAGCTAAAATAGGCTACAGGTAAAGTCGTGTAATTTTGGGCATTAGCTGGGCTATTATTAGGGTTCGCAGCAAAGAAAGCATTAATTGCTGCTTGGAGATTACCGGAGAAGTTACCACCATTGGCAATTACAAAGGGAGAATAGATTTTACCACCATTGACAATGACATCACTCGCAGCACCACTACTTGAACCCCCTACCCGCACAATAAAGTTATCTACTACCTTACTCAAAGCGGCTTTCGCATAACCGATTTCCCCGGGTTTAATGCCATTTACAGACCCCGTTACATCATCCACCTCATAGAGACCGAACAGATTATTAAAAGCTGCGGTGGTCTGATTTAGGGCATTTTGCAGGGAGTTTTTGACAAGGGATGGGTTGTAGTTATTAGGAAATTCGTAGCCCAATTTATCAACAATACCAGTTAATGTACCTGCTTCCTTGGGAATCAGTTTATCAACAGGAGCAATTGAGATTAGCTGAGTTGGTGCTACTGTGGCAGTTGTAGCTTTACCCGTAACCGTCACCCTAACATCAGCACTTGCGGAAAGACTACCATCAGAGACAGTGTAACTAAAGACATCATTGCCCAAATAATTGCCATCTAACAGCGTATAGGTCAAATTATTGCCATTGATATCTACTTTGCCATATTTACCGTCGGTTTTGCCGGTGAGCTTTAAACTATCTCCTTCAGGGTCACTATCATTGTTTAAAGGGTTGATAGTTCCCGCACTTCCTTGACTGACAGATAATTGATCATTTTTTGCAACGGGAGGATCATTTACCGGAGTCAGATTGATTGTGATTGTAGCAGGATCAGATTCTACTTTTGGAGTACCATTATCAATCGCTGCTACTGTCAATGTGGCAACATTACCATTAGCATTAACAACGGGATTATATCGCAGATTAGCTAGGTCATTAACTAATATCTCTTGATTTTTAGTCACTTGTTGACCGTTCACAAAGGTTAGGCTTCCAGCGGTTGGTAAACTTACTACCTTAATTGCCATTAAATCATTATTGTCTTCGTCTCCGTATTTACCCTTGTCTTTGAAGTCTCCAATACCAAAACTTATTATTTGATCTTCTTGTCCACTTTGGGTGAAGCTTTGCAGATTTGGTTTTTTGTTATCATCCGTTGGGTCATTGGTAACATTAATAGTCACATTCGTAACCTGGGAAGTAGCCTCTGCTGCATCTTTAGCAATAATCCCTAATGTAAAACTATTAGGACTGCGTTCAAAGTCATTGGCTGCACTGGTCACTCCCTTGTCCGTCAGGGTGATTATACCTTGATTATTAATGTTAAAGAAACCAGAATCATTTCCACTGGCGATCGCAAAACCTGTTACAGCTATGTCATCCGTAGCCAAAACAGTTCCTACTTGGAAATTTGCTGTTTTGTTTTCAGTGTAGCTAAAGATTTGATTTGGTTTGACTTCGGGAGCATAATTTACATCTGTTACCGTGAGAGTGAAGTTGGTAAAAACATCAGGAGTATTACCTACGGTGGTATCATCAACATTGACTGTTACACCATAACTGTTCTTGGTTTCATAGTCCAACTTTGTGTCTTTTTTGATGTAAAGAACTGTTCCTTCTACCTCAAAACTAGCAGCATCTACACCTGTTAAAGAGATAGTATTGCTTCCTAGTCCATCATCCGTAATAACAATATCAGCTACTTTGAGCCTAGTTGTGGTACTTGTCCCTTCAGAAAGGGTTGTAATTGGATTTTGTAGAGTAATATTTGTGGGAGCTTGGTTTATAGGTGCAGCATCATCATTATTAATAGTCCCTTTCGCTGTACCATTATTAGGACTGATAACTGCACTATTTGTAGGATTACTCAAACTAACAGTAAAAGTCTCATTGCCTTCAAATAGGCTATCTTGAGTTGTTTGAACAGTAAAGGTTTTGCTAGTTTCACCTGTGGCAAATGTGAGAGTTTCTGTTTGAGTATTTGCAGTCAAATCACTGGCACTAGCTGTATCATCTGTCGCAATAGAAGTAGCTACAGTGACACTTTGGTTAGCCTGAGCATCTCCTGTGCGGGTAACAGTGAAATTAACTGCACTTCCTTCTGTTGCTGAAGCAGCAGCAATACTAAATATGGGTGCAGCGTCATCATTATTAATTGTTCCCTTCGCTGTAGCGTTGGTAGAACTGACAACCGCACCATTATTAGGATTGCTTAAACTAACAGTAAAAGTCTCATTGCCTTCAAATAGGCTATCTTGAGTTGTTTGGACAGTGAAAGTTTTGCTAGTTTCTCCTGTGGCAAATGTCAGAGTTTCCGTTTTTGCAGTTAAGTCATTTGCACTAGCTGTATCATCTGTCGCAATAGAAGTGGCTACAGTGACACTTTGGTTAGATTGAGCATCTCCTGTGCGGGTGACAGTGAAATTAACTGCACTTCCTTCTGTTGCTGAAGCAGCAGCAATACTAAATATGGGTGCAGCGTCATCATTATTAATTGTTCCCTTCGCTGTGCCATTTGTGGAACTAACAACCGCACCATTATTAGGATTACTCAAACTCACAGTAAAAGTCTCATTGCCTTCAAATAGGCTATCTTGAGTTGTTTGAACAGTGAAAGTTTTGCTGGTTTCTCCTGTGGCAAATGTCAGAGTTTCCGTTTTTGCAGTTAAGTCATTTGCACTAGCTGTATCATCTGTCGCAATAGAAGTGGCTACAGTTACACTTTGAGCAATCAGATTATCTCTCGAACGAGTCACAGTGAAATTGATGGCATTTCCTTCCAACGCTTCAGCCGCCGAAATTCTAAATTCCGCTGGTGTATCATCGTCAGTAATAGTTCCCAAAGCTATTCCATTTGTAGAACTAATAATTGCACCATTGGTAGGACTGCTTAAACTAACAGTGAAAGTCTCATTGTCTTCCACAAGGGAATCTTGAATTGTGGCAACTGTGAAGGTTTTAGTCGTTTCTCCCTGTGCAAATGTGAGAGTTTGAGTATTTCCACTAAAGTCACTGGCAGTTGCTGTATTTTGTGCCTCAATAGAGGTAGATACGGTAACAGTTTGGTTAGCTTGAGCATCTCCAGTGCGGGTCAAAGTGAAATTAATTGCACTTCCTTCTAATGCCTGAGCAGCAGCAATACTAAATATGGGTGCAGCATCATCATTATTAATTGTTCCTTTGGCTGTGGCATTTGTGGAACTAATGATTGCACCATTGGTAGCATTGCTTAAACTAGCAGTAAAAGTTTCTTGGTCTTCAAATAGGACATCTGGAGTTGTTTGGACAGCAAAGATTTTAGTAGTTTCTCCCTGTGCAAAAGTCAGAGTTTCCGTTTTTGCAGTCAAGTCCGTATCACTGGCTGTATCACCTGTAGCAATAGAGGTAACTACAGTCACACTTTGTTGAGCCTGGGCATCTCCTGTCCGAGTTACAGTAAAGTTAATAGCATTTCCTTCTGATGCCTCAGCGGTAGCAATGCTAAATATGGGTGCAGCGTCATCATTAGTAATAGTTCCCTGGGCTGTGGCGTTTGTAGAACTAATGATTGATACATTTGTAGGATTGCTTAAACTGACAGTAAATGTCTCATTTCCTTCAAACAGGACATCTGGAGTTGTTTGGACAGCAAAGGTTGTAGTAGTCTCTCCCGGTGCAAAAGTCAAAGTTGCTGTTTTTGCAGTCAAGTCAGTATCACTGGCTGTATCACCTGTAGCAATAGAGGTAGTTACAGTTACACTTTGTGAAGATGAATTATTTCCTGTCCGAGTGACAGTGAAAATTATGATATTTCCTTCTGTTGCTGAAGCTGAGGTGATAGCAAACTGTGGTAATTCATAATTCTTCAGAATAGCTAAGGGATTACTATTCGCACTAATTAAGGTGTAATCTCCCTGGGGTGAAAGTGTAAGTTGATTTATGTCCTTAAACCCATCAACATTAACGTTTAATAAATCTTGTGCTGAATTAAAATCGGTAATTATGTTGGGACTTTGCAGATATGCAGCATTAGCTAACCAAAAGGTATCTTGACCATCACCACCTGTTAAGGTGTTACCACCAAGACCAGAGAAGATGATATCATTACCAGTATCACCAAATACTTTGTCATTGCGATCAGGGAATATTTGATCATTGCCTTCACCACCTGATAAAATATTATTACCTTGACCATCGGAGAATATTTGATCATTGCCTGAACCACCTAAAGCCGTATCATTTTCCTTAGCAAAGATTTCATCATCACCTTCACCACCATCTAGGATATTGTCACCTGTTCCTGTGACACCATCAATGGAGTCATTACCTGCTAAACCCAGGAGAGTATAACCGCTGGCAGATGCTAATAATACATCGTTTCCAGAAGTACCACTAATAGTAACAGGTAGATTATTTGCTAGTTCAATAATGCCTAATTTTTCAGGAATTGTTGTGCCAGCAACATTAAAATCATTATCATTAATCAAAGCCAGAATATTGGGGGCAACTAATGCCAAACCTTCTAATTTTTCAACTCCGGTGTAACCTACTTGTGCTGCATTAACAATTAAAGTTTTGTTAGCAGCAATAATTCCAGCGGTAGTTAATTCAGCCGGGCTTAATTGTTCAATAGTCTTAGCACTTGGCAAAGTAAAGTTAGCAGGATTATTGATATTAGTCGCTGTTGTTAAATCTATTTGATAGATAAGTTTATTGGAAGTATTATCACTTCTATCATCTCTTTCTACAACGGCAAATTTACCATTACCCAAGGCAACAGCATCACCGATTTTATCAGTTTTGGCATTACCACTGCCTGTAATATCATCCAAGAGATAGAGATATTCACCAGTTACCTGTTTAGAAACTATGTCAAATTCCAAAATTCGCAAATTACGGGAATTTCTGGAGGTTGTATCAGTGCCATTATCGGGATTATCAATTGGACTTTGAATAAAAGCATATAGTTTGTTACCTTCTAGTGCTATTGCTTCAAAGCCGCGATTTGCCCGTCTTTGGGCATAAACTGCTGGTAATACCTCAGTTCCAAAAGTTCCTGCGGGTTGATCTGGTTCTGTGGCTGCTGCTGTTCCTTGGGGAACAAAACGATCAAGTAACTTCCCATTGACATCAAAATGGTAAATTCCGGGACGATATTCATCCACCAGCCAATAGTTGCCATTTGGTGCAATCACGATACCTTCGACATCAGCCCCTAAAGTATCATTAGGTAAGATTTGACCATTTAAATCAACGCCAATTTCATCAGTGTAAGCTGTTCCACCAGCCCCAGCTTGGACATTGGGAAGTCCAGTTAATGGAGTTGTACCATCTTCACGAAATAACCCAGTTCTTTTGGTAATTGTGATTTGATTAGTCGTTTGATTGAGTTCAAAACTGACTATTTCTGGTTGAAAATTGGGTAATAAAAACGGTCTATTTTGACCAGTGGGTTCACCATTGGGACCACGATCTGTATTAGTAACAAATTTGAGATTGCCATTATCTGCTACACCTTGGAAATACAATCCAGAAAAACCGCCCAAAAGTATATCTTGTCCGGTGGAAGTTGTGCCTAATTTGGGTAGATTTTGAAATTCATAAGTCGTTAACTTTGGTTGGGAAGCTATTTCATAAAAGCTAACGGTATTACTAACTTCATTAGAAACTGCCAGCATGGGACGAAAATTGGGACTATTTTCGGCAGAGATAAATTTTAAGCCTTCAGGAGAGACATCACCTTCGGTTCTAATATACTGAACAAATTGAGGTGCAGTGGGGTTGCTAAGATTATATACCATCACCCCACCGCCAGCCCGTTCTAAGCCAACGAATCCATAAAGAATACCATTAATTACGCCAACAATTGCACTTTCTGGTTCAGGTCCTTTATTATCGGAACGAGTATCAAATTCAGTGGCTGAACCATTATTAGCATTAAAGAATGTAGGCGTTTGTTGTTTGAGAATTTGTTCAATTTGGTCGCCACTGTCATATACTAATTTACCTTGATCATCCCAAATTGAGAAGGAACGAGTGCCGTAAGCATAGAGTTTATCAAAGTCTCCGTCTCCGTCGGTATCTCCTAGTTTATTGGTAACGGTTAAACGTCCTAAATTTTCCGGTTTTTTCAACTCAGTAGCATTAGGAAAAGCTGTAGGATCAAGATTTAAACTAGAAACTCTTGCTTCTTCATTAAATAGTGATCCTTCATTACCAAAAGTACCATTTGCTGTAGGACGAATCCGCGCATCTCCTTCATTGGCTGTGATATAATAGGTCTTATCAGCAATTTGAAAAGAGCTAATTGCATCGGGTTGATACATCCCGAAAATTGGCCAATTTTGAATATTAATTTTACCTCCACCACTAGAAGTACCATTAACATCTCTATCACTAGCATCAAGACCATTTCCTGGTAAATTATGATCTTTAAAACCTAATGGAACAATTTTAGTAATACTAGCAGTAGCAATGTCTAGAACTGCAAAGGCATTATTTTCTTGTAGGGTAACAAATGCAGTTTTGCCATCGGGAGAAACTGCAATATACTCTGGTTCTAAATCTTGAGCAACGGTGGCATTAAGCCCAAAAAGTCTGACTCTGGCGGCTGTTAAAGTTTCTTTTTGCCCATTAAATGCCGTGAAATTTGCAGTTGTAACTTTACTGTTATCTAAACTGGCAATGTTTCCAGAAACATCAATAATACTAATTGAACCTTCTGGATCAATGGCATAATTTTCACTGGGTTCTCCTTCGTTGGTGACAAGTAATTTGCTACCATCCGCAGTGAAAGTGATCATGTCAGGTAAAGCACCTACTGTTACTTCGGAAATTTTAGTGAGAGTTACAGCGTCATAAAAAGCAATTTTACCAGGGTCGGTACTTATATTTGCAGAAATAGCGATCGCCACAATGCTATTTCCAGTTCCTATGCCTTTTCTGACGGCTACACTTTGAATTCCTGCACCTAAGCTAGAAAGATCAATGTTAGTAACTTGAGTGGGGTTATTTGCATCAGAAACATCCACTACTTGGAGAACAGGTTTATTCGCAGATTCTCCAGTCACAAACAGGCGTTGAGATATGGGGTCAAAATCAGAAATTTCTGCGCCGCTTAATTTAATAGTACCGATATGGTTAAGTTGAATTGAATTCATAATTTTTGTATTGACAATTAGAGGTTTGTTGTTACTTAGTCTGCAACGGAGATTTTAGTCTTTTTGATCTCTAAAAAAATGGGTAAGTTTTTGACTATAAAGAGAATCTATCCCAATTTATTTAAGGAATAAATAATTAAAGGTTAAGGAAAATTTAAAAAACTAGAATAACAGCTTATGTGTTAACCCTGTGTTTTCGGTTCTTCGGTTATTTTTATGGAAACCCTGGTTCAAAATCATTGAAAGCCCTATTGTGTAGGCATTTCATTGAAAATATGGAAATAATTGTTTATAACCCTTGTCCCGTAAGGGTTTTGTTATCATCAATCCTCAATCACCATAAAAGAGACGCAAGAGCCGTGTTTTCTAACTTTCAGTAATTTTTGTTCTATCAATTTGGTCTTATTCCCTAATACCTTGTCCAAATTAGAAAAAGCCTTGATTTGTAGGTTGGGTTGTGGAACGTAAACGTTCGCGGAGCAATTAGCATAAAACCCAACAAATGCGTTGGGTTGCGCTGTCGCTTAACCCAACAAAGCAGGAAATGGACAAGGTATTGATTCCCACAATAGATCATATCTGAAGGTGGAACGATAGCTTACCTTTACGTAACTTGTTTGCGTAGCATTCTGTAGAAAGCGCTAAAAAATAAGTATTAATACTGGAGCAAGCAACCAATTAGTTATGACCTTCTCAAGTATATATTGTAGGTATTAAGGAAAGTTTTCCCATGCTTGAGTAACCAACTGACTTAACCAGCGTCTTTGTTGTCTATCTAACATTTGATCATCCGCTAATACTTGGGTCGTTAATTGATCTAAGGACTGACCCTGGGCGCGAACAACTCTAACTACACCAGCAATTACCGCAGCAACTAGTTCTTCATCAACTGGCTGTTTTCTGAGTGCAGATATTTCTTGGGGACTGTCTGGGATAGGATAATTCATGGCGTGGGTTTAGGAAATTTACAATATGAACAATAAACATAAGAATTCAGGGGTCAGGAGTCAGGATGTAGGGGCGCAGGGCTTGCGCCCAGTCAGGAGTCAGGAGTATGGCTAACGCCACGCCACGCTATCAGGAGTTTAGGAGAAAGAAATTGAAGAATAGAGAATGGAATTTCTCCCCTGTTCCCTGTTCCCTGTTTCCTTCCATCTCAAACCTTATGTATCCTGAGTCCTTATACTTGATAAATTATAAGATCTCGCGGTAAGTGGGAAACTCAGTCCTTTTAGGGCTGAGAGGGAAGCGACACGAGCGATTTTAACCGCTGTGGATATTAAAATTGAAACCAGATTTTTGATTGGAATCTGGAAACCAACTCCCATTTCTGGGGTAATGTTAGCTAGATGCCTCCGGCACGCTGGCGCGAACGACCTGTTATAAGAGCTTTTTAGACTTGCAACACTGTTTCAGTGACCTTAAAACTGTTTAATTGCAAATGACAGAGCAGGGAACTAGTGAAGCAGCGCGGTCTTGGGGGTTTCCCCCATGAGCGACTGCTGAACCCCGAAGGGGCAACGCATTCGGTGGGTGTCGTGACTCAAATAACGGCTACCATGAGAGTAAACTCAGGGTGGTCTGGTCAGTACGGCTTGCTTGATTTCTCTTACAAGCCCAGTCCCTTTAGGGCTGGGTTACTGACTAAAATTCTTTATGGGATCTTTATGAAGTTAATCAGCGCAGATTCTAACCTAGTTTCTGCCTTTTTTTAATCTGTCTAACTGAGTAGATTGATAGGAGATATCAGAAAAATATGCAAGAACTTCTTTATTTAGAAATTCCTACGCCCGATACAGTATCCGTTAGCAAATGGCTACAAACAGATTTTGTTGTTGAAAATGGGCAAAAATTAATTACCCCAGATGGTTTGCGGTTGAGAGGCGCGGTTCAAAGTACCACTTCTGGTGATGTAGAACTGTCTATATTTGTGTGGTCGGTGCAGCGAACAACTTATCTCAAGGTATTCCGTTGGGGAGATGAACCTTTTCCAGGGGAGAGAGGTATTCTCCAATCTCTGACACAGGAAATTAGAGGTCGCTTTCCTAATTGCTACCCGGAACTACCTGTCATTGATGCCCAAAATTCAATTTTCGCAGAGCTAGAACCTTATTATCCCTTAACTGTTAAGTATTTTCAGAAAATGTCTAATGGGGAATATCACCTCAACCGGGCTTACTGGTGGGAACAACGGTGGCGCGAAGGGGTAAGAAATCCGCAAAAGCCCCGTCAAGTGGTATTTTATCAAGGGAATAGCCAGGAAACATCACCTGTTCTTTCTCCTGCTGCTAGTCCTGAGTATGACCTAATTTATATTGGTGGTGCTTTGGGGTCAATTCATGCCGCAGTCATGGCTAAATTGGGCTATAAGGTGCTATTGGTGGAAAGATTACCTTTTGGTAAAATGAACAGAGAATGGAATATTTCTCGTGATGAGATCCAAAGTTTAATCAATTTGGGTTTGTTAACAAATGCTGAATTAGCAGAAATTATTTCTAGGGAGTATAAGGACGGTTTTAATAAGTTTTTTGATGGGAATAATCCTGCTAAGTTAAAATCCCCTGTTCTCCACACTCCTACTGTTCTGAATATAGCTTTAGATTCAGAAAGGTTACTGGCATTATGTGGAGAAAAACTTCAAGCTGCTGGTGGTGATATTTGGGACGAAACGGAGTTTTCCCAGGTGAATATTAGTTCTACACAAGTTGCTATTAATGTCAAACATTTGCCTACTGGAAATGAACGGCAAGTGAGTGGAAGGTTGTTGATAGATGCAATGGGAACGGCTTCACCGATTGCTTGGCAATTAAATGGTGGTCGGGCTTTTGATAGTGTGTGTCCAACGGTGGGAGCGGTGATTGAAAAGGGCTTTGAACCTGGGGTTTGGGATTCTGAATATGGGGATGTTCTCTATAGTCATGGGGATATTTCTAGGGGACGACAATTGATTTGGGAGTTGTTTCCTGGGGTTGGGGAAGAGTTGACGATTTATCTGTTTCACTATCATGAGGTGAATGAGCAAAATCCCGGTTCTCTGTTGGAAATGTATGAGGATTTTTTCACAATTTTGCCAGAGTATCGGCGTTGTGATTTGGATAAATTAGTGTGGAGGAAACCCACTTTTGGCTATATACCGGGACATTTTAGTGTAGATAGTAGCGATCGCACTATTGCAGTTGATAGATTAATTTCCATTGGTGATGCTGCTTCTTTGCAGTCTCCTCTAGTTTTTACTGGTTTTGGTTCTTTAGTCCGCAATTTAGACCGATTAACTACTCTGTTAAATATCGCGCTCAAACATGATTTATTAAGTCAGCAACACTTAAATAAAATTCGGGCTTACCAAAGTAATGTGGCGGTAATGTGGTTGTTTTCTAAGGGAATGATGGTTCCCACGGGCAAATTTATCGCCCCCCAAATGATAAATGCGATGCTGAATACTTTCTTTGGGTTATTAACAGATGAAACCCCGGAAGTTACAGATAATTTCATTAAAGATCGTTGTGATTGGTTCACTTTTAACCGTCTAGCTTTGAAAGCAGCCCTGAAAAATCCGGCTTTATTATTGTGGATTTGGCAATTAGCTGGTTGGCGAGATTTATTACGTTGGCTGGGTAATTATGTTAGCTTTGCTCGTCATGCTTTAGTCAGTCTGATTTTGGGGACATGGTTTCCAAAATTCTTAAAATGGAATCAATCTTGGTTAGAAAATCGCTTTCCAGGATTATGGTTACAATTGTTAGTAATTAACTATGCAATTTCTACTGGTAGACCACGATTACCGCCAGTGTTGCGTTAGTTTTAGGGACTTCCAAGAAATAAATTATCCTGATTAACGAACCACGGAGGCGCAGAGGACACAGAGGAATAAGGGTTTGAGAGATTTTTGCGTTAGGTGGTTTATCGGTTGTCAAGAGATTGCTTCCTTTCACTCGCAATGACAACTCATGCAGCACAGGTTTATTAGAGACTTCCAATCAAAAAAATATCCCAAAATTTCTTGTGGTGCGGGACGAATTGCCCGCTAATCATCAAGGACGGGCAAGGATGCCCATCCCACAAAATTGGATCATTTTTTTGTGGAGTTCTCTTAGGAACGCAAATTTAATAACCTGCAATTCTGATGTAATCTGGAATGGTGCGTTACGCTGTCGCTAACACACCCTACTTTTGCACCTTATTTAATTCACATTCCTTATTTAATTATATTCATCATCAACATAGGATTCATATATCTCCGGTGTTTCTGCGGAACTAACAGAGTCCGATAGTTGGAAACTGTCATCTGTCATCCGAATAATTTCTCCCGAAAAGAATTTGGCTAAACTTTCCGCAGCTTTAACGACTCCATCATGATCCCAATTTGATGGAGATGGTGACACCGGTGGCGGAGAAAGAGTTTGTACTGGTGCTGTATTGGTAACAACAGGCTCAATTTGGACTGGTGTAGGTGATGGCGTGGATACTGTAGCTACTGGTTGTGGTGTGGGTTGTGGTTCTGGTGTTTGTTGATATGTTTGTTGGGGTGGTTGTTGAACTGGAGGAGAAGTTTGTGGTGGTGGATTTCTTCTGGTAGATGTGGCGTTTGCAGTGGTAGCTTTTTCTAAAGTAACTTGAATTTCTTGCTGGAAAGTTTGTCTAAAGGCTGTGGTGATAATAGGTAAATAAGATTTCACTTTGTCATACCAAACCGCTTTTACACCTACACGGGCAGTATGACCATTAAATTCCATTAAATGGCACATTTGACCCAGTAATGCTTGTGTGGGTAACTGTTGAATATGTCCACGAACTTGTTGCCAAAGTTGAGTTAAATCGTATTGTGAACCTTCTCCTGGTGGTTGTACTGCTGCTGTTTGATAGTTGGTAGGTGGTGGTGGAGGTAGAGGTTCTGATGTTGGTGGTGCGAAATTAACAGATGGATTATGATTTGTGGGTGGATATGCTGGTGGTGCAGCAACGGGTGGATAGGTTGGGGTTGCGGTTGTATTGATTCTTGGCGGGATATTTGCAGTTGGGATTTGAATATTGGCACTGGGTAATAATCCCAGTAATGTTACTTCTAACCATAACCGGGGTTGAGTGGTGTTTTTTAGTTGGACTTCGGCTGTTCTCAGGTGTTGTTGTCCTAGCAAGATGGTACTGATGTCAAATTTTTGGGCAAATTCAACTAATGATGTCCAAGTTGACTGAGTACAAGCCACTAAATCTTGACGATTGGGGGCAGTTTTAGCGATGAGAAAATCTCGATAAAAAGCGGCGAGATTTTGGAGAATAATTAGGGGTTCTCGTCCTCTATCGAGGATTTTCCGGGTAGTGTCTAGGACTATTTCTGCTTGATCTTGAGCGATCGCTTCTAACAATCCAAATAGGTCTTTTTCGCTGACTGAACCCACCAAATCCCAAACTTTATCCGGTGTCACTTCCCCAGCGACTAAAGCTAATTGATCTAATAAACTTTCTGCATCTCTTAATCCCCCTTGGGCAATTTGTCCCACTAAAGTCAGGGAATCATGGGAAATATTAATACTTTCTTTATCGGCAATATGTGTTAAATGTTTTACCATTGCCTCTAACTGAATCCGTCGAAAATCAAACCTTTGACAACGAGAAATAATTGTTGGTAATACCCTTTGTGGGTCTGTTGTCGCCAGAACAAAAACAACGTACTTAGGTGGTTCTTCTAGGGTTTTAAGTAACGCATTAAACGCTGCGGTACTTAGCATATGACAGTTATGTACTAGTAATCCATTAGCTACAAAGTTATGATTATCCTCAACTTCCAGATCATAAACTCGCTCAACTCCAGCGAGGTGAACAGATTCTACCTTTTCCAAATTTGTAAATGAGCGTGCCGCATCCACATTCACAGGGGATAGTATCTTCATTCCTTCTTTTACGTCTTTGGCTGCTATCCATCCCTGATCAGTCCTGATTAAATGATTACTTGTACACTTAATTTCTCTGTGAGTTGTTTTGATAACTAAAGTTTGCTTTTCCCCTTGATCTAACCAACGGACAACTTTTTTAAATTCCCATTTTTTAGAGGATTCATTGTAACTAAGAACTTTTTGTCCTTTAATATTCGGGTTGTCAATGCGAACAAGTCCGGTATTAGTGAGAATTAAAGAATCTCCTGTTAGACATTCATCAATCACATATACTTTATAACGGCACTGCATCGGGGCAAACTGCGCCCGTTCAATCAGTTCCCGGATATTATCAACACCAGTATTACTAGCAGCGTCAATTTCAATAACATCAGTAGAATAGCCTTTAGTAATACCCTGACAGATTTCACAAACGCCGCAGGGTTGGGGGGTTGGCTGGTTGCCTTGGAGACAATTGAGAGATTTGGCGAGAATTCTCGCACTGGAAGTTTTTCCTGTACCTCTGGGGCCAGTGAACAAATAGGCAGGGGCGATTTTCGCTGAGAGGATGGCATTTGTTAGGGTAGTAGCGATCGCCTCTTGACCCACTAGTTCAGCGAAGCTCTTTGGCCGATACTTATGGTGCAGTGGTTCGTAAGACATGGAGACAGGTTTAAATCCGTATATCCCAGGTAAATTTTAGGGTTTTACCATTCTAACAACTCATGGCATTCGATTTTGGATTGACAATTTTGGATTTTGGATTAACTTCACCCTAAGAGAACTCCACAAAAAGAAATGCCCAATGTCATTCTGTTCGCGCAGCGTGCCAGAGGCGTTACGAAACGAAGTGTAGTGAAGAATCTCAAGAGATGCTTCGTTTCGCTATGGCTAACGCCACGCTCCGCGAACGCTACACTCAGCATGACAAAACAGGATCATTTATTTTGTGGCTTACTCTAAAGGACGGGTCTTGTAGCAAGTTTTTTAATCTAAAATCTAAAATTTTTTATTTACAGTCTCTTACGCTGTTGTGTACTATACTACAAACGGTTCATAGTTTAAAGAAAGATGGAACCCCCCTCCAAACCTCTCCAGTATTAAATGTTATTCCTTTTCCCTCTCCTCTTAGGAGAGGGTTAGGGAGAGGCTTTAAACTTGTTCTTTGTGTTATAAAAAAGTCCAAGTTTTAACCGTTTTGAGTATAAGTAGGTTGGCGTTAAAAATTGTCGTTATGACAAGGGAAGAGGTTTTGGGTAACTTTACTTTTCGTTACATATTACTCTTCAAGAAGCCGCTCCGCGTCTACGGTTTTTTTCCGTTCACCTACTTAGTCACTCCCACAGCTAAAATTTTAATAGGCAACATCAATGGTGCATCAAATGTTCAAGCGGCTAATTCAATGGCTCAAAAAAATTTTTCGGCACTTGTTTGGTGGTAAACAAAATCTCACCCTCAGTCGAGAGGAAGTCCCCACACAAGTAGCTCCACCCCTAAGTGATACAGATTTAGAATTTCTATTTACAGAACTACTAGAAGGGGTTCATCAGGTCAAGGGACAAGCTTGGGCGCAAAAATGGTTACATAGTCTTGAACATCGTGTTAGTACGGAACAGTGGTTAGAATGGTTAATCCGTTTTGGAGACAGATTATTAGCATCTGCTAAACCTCATAATGAATTAGCAGCCAGATTAGTCCAACTTGGTGAGCTAGGAGTTGGGGAAATCAGTAATCTGTCCTACGATATAGGCATGAAAGTCTTAACACTTAATCCAGGAGAACCAATTTGGGAATATGACGGTCCTGATGTAATGGAGAGTAATCCCTTAGTATCTGCCAACACAGAGGAAAATTTATCCGAAGGGGAATACAAAACTGTTACCCTAGATGAACTGTTGATGATGTTACAACAGGATGAGAACCTATGTGAGCAAATCTCCCAACAACTAGGAGTGGAAACACAAAATCCCGAAGAGATTATTCAGGTATTGGTTAATCAGTATAATGAAGCGAAGGAACCTTCTGTATAATAAAAATTGGCAGATGTTCAGGTGGCTCTTGCAGTGGCTTAACAGATTTTTACAGTACCCCTTTGGCAGTCTTGGGATAAGTGATCCCAAGTCTAGTCAAGGCAATCTGGTGGCAGATCAACCACCAGAACTTACGAATGCGGATCTAGAGTCCTTATTTAACGAACTCCTAGAAGGAGTACATCAAGCGCGAGGACAACAATGGGCATTCAAGTATTTACAGCGGATGGAACCGCGTATTACTGTTGACCGTTGGATAGATTGGCTGTTGATATTTGGAGACAAATTATTAGCTTCTCCCGCACCGAATCTTCAGTTAGCGGAGCGGATGGTGAAACTGGGTGAGTTGAGTATGGGAGAGGTTAGTAACTTGTCCTATGACATTGGGATGCAGCTATTGCGGCGCAATCTTAATCAGGAGTATGAAAGTACGCAAGAGTCACAGGAGTGGGAAATTTCCATCCCTACACAGGAGGAGTTAGATACTCCTGGTCAAGAATTGCTGCGCCAATTTGGGGAGCAAATCTGGCAATATCAGGAAATGGAACCTCTGAGTCATCCACAATCCCCAATGGTTGAGGATCTATTCACTGGTGAGTCTCTAGAGTTAAGTCATGAGTCTTTGGCTGAAGATATTTTTGACAATACTGCCAAGACGGAAAATGACTATCAGAGTTATGAGCATAAAATTCAGGAATTTTCCCAGAATGTTGAGGATGTAATTGCCGATCCAGAATCTCGAATGGAGAAAAGCTGGCACGAGCCTTGGGTAAATTTAGAACCGCAGTTAGCATCCACTTTCGATGAGTTGGTGGTGCGGTTAGAGCAAAGTAACGATCTTGTTCAGCGGTTAGCGTCGGAATTGGCAATTCGTGATGGTCAGATTGTGCAGCAATCTAGATCACAAGTGGTTGTTACTAATCCGGCAGAAAGTTTATTTTATGAAGGGTTACAGCAAGCTAAGGCTGGAAAGTTATTAGCGGCTTTGTATTTGTATGAACGAGCTAGTCAAATCCAACCTCAAGCTTATGAATATTGGTTTAATCAGGGGCTGACACTGTTTTATTTGCAACGGTTTACAGAGGCGATCGCTGCTTATAACCAAACACTGGCTCTCAAACCCGATTTCTATAAGGTTTGGTATAACCGAGGCGGTATTCTCGGTGAGTTGGGAGACTTTGATGCGGCTATTGCTTCTTTTGATCAAGCGATCGCTATTCAACCAAATTACCAACCAGCTTGGTCTAGCAGAGGCTTGGCATTACTCAAGTTAGGTTTGATCGGGGAAGCCATTGATAGTTATGATCAAGCCTTGAATTTAGAACCCCAAGATGCGGAAACTTGGTATTACCGAGGTATAGCTTTAGCTGTGGTTGAGCAATATGCAGAGGCGATCGCTAGTTACGACCAAGCTCTCCATCTCGAACCCAACTATCATGAAGTATGGATAGACCGGGGGGTAGTGCTATTTAGTTTAAAACAATGGTCAGAAGCGATTGAGTCTTGGGATCAAGCTCTGGCTGTGCAACCAGAATTTTATTTAGCTTGGTATAACCGGGGTGTGTCCTTTGAAAACTTAGGTTGTCGGGAAGATGCGATCGCCTCCTATCAACAAGCGATCGCCATCAAACCCGATTTCCATCCGGCATGGTATAACCAAGCTGTAGCCCTATTTTACCTAGATCGTTTCCCTCAAGCCATTTCCTGCTATGACAGTGCCTTGGAAATGAAACTAGACTATTGGGAAGCTTGGCTAGGAAGAGGGGCGGCTGCTGGTCATCTCACCCCCCAACAATCATCACTAATTATCGTTAGTAGCATTTCTGCCGCCAATCCCAACCTGAACTTAGGCGGTTATGAAGGCAAATTAGCCAGTTATCAAGAAGGTTTAAAATATCTTCGCCCCGATACTCATCCAGAAGGTTGGGGAAGATTACATATAGCTGTTGGTAATACTTATTACGAGCAAGGCAAAAAAGAAACTGCACATCGGGATTATTGGCATCATGCCATGTCTGAATACCAATTGGCACTATCCACCCTAACACCAGAAGATTTTCCCGAATTCCATTTAGAAATTTTGCAACTTCTCGCCAAAGTCCTTGTCTGCTTAGGAGAAACAACAACCGCACAAGAACTACAAAAATGGGGAATTGAACTATTACAACAATTACTCACTCAGCCCACCCGTTCTGATGAAAATAAAAAACAACTGTTACTAAAATTCATAGGTTTAGGACAACTAGCAGTTGATTTGGCTGTAAATACAGGAGACCTAGTAGAAGCTTGGGAAATCGCTGAACAGGGTAAAAATAATTGTTTACAGTGGTTAATACCTGATTTAAATTATCAACTTCAGTCGGGGAATTATCACGGTATTCAAAAATTACTGAATCCCTCCACAGCTATAATTTATTGGCATATTAGTCCAGCCGCTTTGCACACATTCATTATCAAAGATCAAGCCCCATCTCCCATTTTACTTTTTACACCTATCCAAGATATAGAAGCAATTCCAGAGGGAGTAAGACGCTTAATTGAGTTTGAACAATGGTTAGCAGATTGGCAACAGTCAGCAACACTATCCAAACTGTTAGAGTTGCAAAATATCTTGAATATTTCCACAATTATTCAAGAATTGGAAGGGGTAGAGACAATCATTTTAATTCCTCACCGTGACCTATACAAGTTACCTTTGCACAGTTTATTTAAGCTGTCTTTTGTTTCGGTAGCCTCTGCAAAGGTGGCAAATTATAATATTAGCTATCTACCCAGTGTAGCTATGGGAATTTATTTACAATCTCAATCATCTTCTAATGGTCATCAGGACTATCCTCTACTTAAATCTGATAGCGAAGCGCGATATAGGAATCAATTAGCATCAGAAATCATTAGCGAAACCTTTGCTATTTCTCAGGATTTTCTGAGTTATTAAGAGATGATTGTTAACAGTTGACTGTTAAGGTAATACTGCTCGGTTAAGCCTAAAAAGTAATTATACGGTAGGTTGGGTTGAGGAACGAAACCCAACATTATCAAGGATTTTGTTAGGTTTCGCTGTTAAGGGACTGCCAAGAAATAAAGTTCCCAATTAATGATAATGATCATCATTGGTAATGTCTTTTAATTATCCCTCTTATATATTTAACCGACCTTCCGCACCCTAAACTGTCACACAACGAAAAATGGTCGTTTGGGGATTTGAGATTGGCGATAGCGAAGCGCTGCTGCAAGCAGTTCGCCACCTAAGATTTCGACGATTTTGTATCAAAATTATCATCAAAGGTATTCAAAAATCCGAAATTACCGATTGTGACACTGGGGGGTGCGGAATGTGGGATTTAAACTTTAAGAGGGATAGGCTATTATCTTACACCTCTATATCTAATTTACTCATCAGAAATCATACTTAATATCCATGCTATCCATCGTCTAACTGTGCTAGAAGTTTTATAAAAAACCTGATATTGTAAAATTTTTCTAATAAAATATAATATTTTTATTTTATGCCTTTTTTTTAAATAATCTGTGCTTTCATCACTTAACTTAAAGTTGATTTCTTTAGTATTTATGTCTTTATATTTTTCAACAAATCCAAGATATCTAGCAGCATCAGTATAATAAGTAGTCTGTCGTTGATTAAATTGATAATTTGCTGTAATCTCTTCCTTTGTAAGCTCTTTATTTAACAAAATTGTTAGTAAATCTATAATTCTTGCAAATGTATTTGCTTGTGGAAATGGAATATCTGTTGGTTCAGGGGCTATCGTAATAGATTTAAATACTTCAGATACATCATCATGAGTTATTATTTCGGGTGCTATAACATAATTTTTTTGCTCTACTAACTTTATAGAATTGTAATCTAATAAATTCTCAAATTTGTATATAAAGAAGCTAAATATATTACTAGAATTAGAGTAAGTCATTAAAACTGGAATTACCTCTTTTGTTCTAATTTTATTAGACCATAGTTGATATGGATAATAAAGCTGCCTAATTAAAAAATTATCCACATCATATAATTTAGCTTCCACTAATACAAAATAATTTTCACTCTCAAACCCTGCATCTATTTCACACTGAGAGTTATCAACTTCAATTTGATACTGTTTATTATCTACTTTATCTTTTATAAAAAAATTAAACTTACCTGTAGACATTCGACCATAAACAGTTTGTTTAAAAACTTCTCCATTACTATTAATTAAATCATCTATAATATCTATATTGAAAGCACAACTTAAAGCTGCACTTTCTGAAAAGAGATTACAATAATCTATACTTTCTATACTGGAAGGAAAATCAACAGGAGTAGGTTCTAAACAAGCGTCATAATCAACATTTAAATAAGTATCAAATCTGCCTATTATATATTTATTTCTGGAAATAGGTAATATAGACAGCTTATGTTGTTTAAAGATTTTAGGCAAAGTATGATAATGATCAAACTTTGCCATTAACCTACTTTCTCTGAATTCATTAATACTATTGGACTCTATCTCAAAGTATCCTATTTCATTTATTTTTTCCAAAATAGAGTATTTTTCAAATAGTGCTTCCCAAGCAATATCATTTTTAGTATTTTTATCACTCATAGTTTTTTACTAAAATCTCATCCACTTTACCTCTTTTTTTACCATTACAATTTATCGCTCTTATAGCTGAGATTTTTGTGTGCAGATAATCTTTATAGAGGTCTTCGATAAATTCTGTACAAGCATTACTTAGTAAAATATGACAACCCCTACTGTTTAGATCATCAAATACCTCTTTTAATCTTCTCTGTTCCTGTTTATTGAAACCGTTAACATCGTAGCCAGTAAAAGAAGCAGTTTCGGAAACTGGATCATAAGGAGGATCGAGATATATAAAATCTCCTCGTTTGGCATCTTTAACAGCTTCTTGAAAATCAGAGTTTAATATTCTAACTTGATTTTCATTTAAATATTTATTAACTGCTTTTAAAACAGCTATATCTAAAATATTTGGATTTTTATATTTGCCAAAAGGTACATTAAATTGACCTTGAGAATTAACTCTAAATAACCCATTATAACAAGTTTTATTTAAGAAAATAATCCTGGATGCTCGTTGAACTTCTGTTTTAGACTTGAAATTCTTTTCTCGATCCCAGTCTCTAATATCATAATAATAATATTCATTATTTTTGTGATTTTTTAAATCCTCAATTAGTTCATCTAAAGAATTTTTAATTATTTTGTAACAATTTATCAATTCAGCATTACTGTCATTAATGACAGCTTTTTTAGGTTGCAAACTAAACAAAAGCGCACCACCACCAATAAAAGGCTCGTAGTAGGTTTGAAGATTATAATTTTTAGGCAGGTGATTGGCTAGAATTGTCGGCACAAGCTGTCTTTTTCCTCCTGCCCACTTTACAAAGGGTTTGACTAACGGATTAACTGATACCATTTTATGACCTGTAAATTATTAAGTGACAATAGCTTATTGATACTATTGTACTATATAATTGATATTTTCGTCTAGAATCCAGATTATACTATATTTTTTGGAAAAATCTGGATTTTTGAGAATTATTGGATTATTCCCAGTTTAATTGACATTCATGTTGATCAAATTCCCAATCAATACATACATCAGATATGGAGTCCATCGAATTTATTATATTAAAAACTTGAAGTTTATCTTCTTGTTGATATAAGCTAACAGCATATAAAATAATAGCAGCTAACCAAGCATCAAGTCGTCTAGCAAATTCAAGTGTCCAATCATATCTTTCTTCAACAGTAGGTTGATAATTAATCACAGGAGTAGCTGTTTAGTGTGTTAATTTTGACAGACAAACCAGAAATTTCCTTCATGCAGAAAGTGTGATAGAAAAAAGAATCCCTGAAAGCCTGAAACCTTAAATCCGCAAATATTTCTGACACGGAACTTGCATGAAGTCTTACGGGTAAAGGATTCACAGAATTAACACACTAGTAGCTGTTGATTTATGTGATGGAGGGTAAGGTAGTTGAATCAATCCAGGTAAAACACCTAAAATATGAAATTCAGTTTCATTGTCACTCACATCAATTAATTGCCATTCAGTATTATTTGAGTATAAAGGCATATTAAAAAATAAATAATTTCCTCGTTCGTAAGTGTTACTTGTATTCCATATATCCCAAGATCGTAAAGCTTTTACTAACACTTTCTGCCATCGAATATTATCGGTTGACGCTCACGGAAGCCTCATTAATTTACAATCTGCTATATTCCCAATCACCAATTATCTATTTTGTAAAAATTCCGCGTGTTCAGGTGAATTTAATCCGGCTTGTAAAACTGCTAAAACCTGAGTCATGTCACCTGACAATAATGCTGGCACTGCTAACCATAAACCTGGCATAACTTGACTTTTGATAACACCATTAGCATCGGGTTCAAGAGAGATATATTCACTTTCATGTAATTGAAACCAATTTAGTTTTTTTTCTAAACTTTGCCAAACAATATATTCTTGAATACCGTTGCGACGATAAGCCTTTTTTTTATCATGCAAATCATAAGCTGCACTACTAGCAGCAATTTCGGCAACTAATTCTGGTGAACCTTCAATATAGTCATCTGCTGTAATGCGGGACTTTCCTCCTAAACTTTGATCAATGAATAGAATTCCATCGGGTTGGGGTTCGTTATCTTGATCTAATCTAATTGTGGGTTCAATACCTAACTTGACACCGGGTGTAGCAATTTGATAATTCCCTAACCAAATTACCAGTTTTGCATGGGGTTCTGCATGACGTTGAAAGCGTAAGGGTGATGCCACGTAAACTACTCCTTCGATTAATTCGGCTTTTTTAACATGGAGACTTTCTGTATAACGACGTTCAAATTCGTGGCGTGATAGGCGATCGCCACTTTCTAAAGGTAAAATCAGATTTTGAGGAGTATTGTTAATATCTGGTTTCTTAATCACCATGTTGCGTCCCTCCATTAATTACCTTAATTTTATAAAATATCCAACTTGTCAAACAACCATTTACACGCACTATCCACGTCTGGAACTTGTTCTCCTGGGGGTACAGGTG
Organism: Anabaena sp. AL93; assembly: GCF_001672085.1. Taxonomy (NCBI): domain Bacteria; kingdom Bacillati; phylum Cyanobacteriota; class Cyanophyceae; order Nostocales; family Nostocaceae; genus Anabaena; species Anabaena sp. AL93. The sequence continues at coordinate 70,517 of NZ_LJOU01000012.1, forward strand.
GACGATTTACCATCACAACCTTAATTCCGAGTTTCCTAGCAGCGATAATTTTGGGATAGGTGGCACTACCACCGCTATTTTTACTAACAATGGTATCTATATTATATTTGAGTAAAATTTCCTGTTCGTTTTCTAAAGTAAAGGGACCGCGATCGCATAAAATTAATCCAGGTGGAATGATAACATCAGTATTTGGTGGATCAATCATCCGCATTAAAAACCAAATTCCCTGTGAATTTGCAAAAGTCGCAATTTCTTGTCTACCAATTGTTAAAAATACTCGTTTAGCTTGATTTGCTAACACAGCAGCAGCAGCGAGATTATTTTCTACTTCTAACCAGCAATCATCTCCTAATTTTTCCCAAGGTGGACGAATTACCATTAATCGCGGAATACCTATTTCCTGTGTCGCTGCGGCGGCATTTTCAGAAATCTGATTAGCGAAAGGATGAGTAGCATCAATTAATATATCAATTTGCATTTCTCGCAAATAACCAACCAATCCTGGGACACCACCAAAACCGCCAATCCGCACATTACCAACAAGATTAGCAGGTTTACGAGTTCGACCGGCTAAAGAAGCGATCGCCTCAATACCAGGAATATTTGCTACCTTAGCAGCCAATTCCACTGCATCACCAATTCCACCGAGAATTAAAACCCGCAACATATCAATTTTGGATTTTGGATTTTAGATTTCTACGAAGTTTGCACTTGAATGAAATACATCCTAGTACAAAACGGCGTAAATAAACCAACCATTCTAAATCCTCTAAAAGCCTATACTGTCTTCATTTTGACTTTTGACTTCCGCTTTGCGGTACTAGTCCCATCCTTGGTTGCGTGGCTATCGTGTACACACAAATTACAGCGATTTTTAATCATATAAGGTACATCTTAGCCCCCTCATCGCTTGCGGGGAGGGGGTTGGGGGTGGGGTTCTTGT